>JASHRY010000280.1 GCA_030037105.1 Xanthobacteraceae bacterium | reverse complement strand
CGTTCCGTCCACAACATGACCAGGCTCGTCGATGCCGGCCTGCGGGTCGGCGTTCCGGTCATGGGCATCACCGCCGTCGGCAAGGCCATGGTGCGCGACGCCAAATATTTCCGTCTCGCCTGCCGCATCATCGCCGAGCTTGGTGCGCAATACGTCAAGACCTATTACGTGGACCACGGCTTCGAGACCGTCACCGCCTCCTGCCCGGTGCCGATCGTGATGGCCGGCGGGAAAAAACTCGCCGAGCTCGACGCGCTGACCATGGCCTACAACGCCGTGCAGCAGGGCGCGGCCGGCGTCGACATGGGCCGCAATATTTTCCAGTCGCAAGCGCCCAAGGCGATGATCGCCGCGATCAACGCCGTCGTGCACAAGAACGCGAAGCCGAAAGAAGCCTACGAGCTGTTCAGTTCGCTCAAGGCGAAGGGCTAAAGCCCGTCATTCCGGAGCGCCGCCAAGCGGCGCGTCCGGAATGACGCGGCCGTTCACCCAATTCACCCATATGTCCGCTGCGGCGCGGAACCGATCAGGATCCAGGCCAGCGAGCCGGCCGCGACCACGCCGCCGAGCGCGGCCAACACCTGTGCGATCCAGGACGCGCTGCCGACCGGGCTATCTTTCTGCGGCGGCGCTGCTTTCGGCTCAGCTTTCATGGAATCCGATTTTGCCGCCGCCCCGACGGTGTCGTTGGGCGCGGGCGCGCTTGTCGCTGCAGCGCTGGCCGTTTGGGCGTTCGGACCCGCAGCGCTCGCTGTCGCGGTGCTTGGATCGGTGCTACTCGCATCGCGCGCGGCCGGGTCGCCTGATGCCGCGGCGCCGGTGCCGGCGGCAAGATCGATCGCGTTGGCGCGATCGGGAGAGGCCACTTGCACCGTCTGACCGCCGACGACCAATTCGCTTGGAACCGGCAGAACGGAAGCCGGCGGCGCCGGCGGCGATTCAGTCACCGCGACATTCGCCGGTGCGGCGGTCGGGGCGTTCGGCCAAATGTTTGCGGCCGACATTGTTGCCGCACGGGGCATCGCTTTCGCGGCCGCAACCGCGATCGCCCGCTTCCTCCATCTCCTCCTCCTCATAGCGGCGATATGGGATCTTCTGTGCCTCCTGCTCAGTCTTCTGCCCCTGAAGTGGGTCCTCGTCTTCACCTGGCTCGGTTGGGCGAGGACTTGCAGCAGCGGAATAGGTGTGCCCGGCGCGGCATCGGTCGCGGTTTGCGCCGCGGCGTCGCCGGCCGCCATGACCGCGGCGGCTGCAAAGATCACGCCGGCAGTGACGATGCGAATACGCGGCATTGCATCCCCCCTTGCTGGACCATGCGTGCGCATACGGGACAAGCGCCTCGTGACCTCATGGTGACGCAATTGGGGATTTTTTCGCGCAAAGCGCGGACAAAAAGCGGCGCGATTAACCAATCGTGGCGACGTCGTTGCGGGTCGGCTGGAAGGGCGGCCGCGGCGCGCTTCGGCACGACTCGAAGTTCGGTGATGTCGCGAACGCAGTCTTTTGCGGCCCGTCGCGGCCTGCCGCGATTGCGGATTCTTTCCGGAAGCGTTGGTAAAATGCGCAGATGGGCCGGCGGCGTGGGGACCGGAGCCGGTGGGGATCGGCATTTATAACTTTTGTGGGGAGCAAGGCCGCGCCGTCGCGCAATGGCGCAGGCTCGGCTAGACGGGATGGCTTAATCTTGGAGTCGTCATCCCGCTCCGGTTTTTTGGTCGAGCATGATCTTTTCGGAAAACCGGTTTCCACTTTTCGGATCATGCTCTAAGCTCTGTGCGCACGGTCGTCGACTGCCTCGCATTGGGATCACCTGTCAGGAGCATACAATGCCTATCGACCTATCGACGGTGAATTGGGTCTTTGTCGGCTTGATGGCTGCGCTTGCCTTCGTCGCGGCACTGCTCGGCAGCTTGATTGCGTTCAAAAATCGTTTTGCCGGCGCAATCATCGCCGGAATCCTGTTCGCTATTGGCTTCGTCGCCTGGAACTACTATCCGCACAGTTTCGGGCTCCCGATCGTCAAGACGATCGAGCTGGACGGGACGGCGAGCGGAGGCTAGTTGACCTTTCCGCCAAGCCCCGGCTATGGCTAGCCGTCAGCCGGGAAACATCTAGCCGTCAGCCGGGAAACATGGAGCAATCATGAACAAGGTCTATGCGGACGCGCGCTCCGCGTTGGCCGGCTTGCTCAAGGACGGCATGACCATCATGGCCGGCGGCTTCGGCCTGTGCGGCATTCCCGAGACCTTGATCCTGGCGATCCGCGATTCCGGGGTGAAGAGCCTGACCGTCGTCTCCAACAATTGCGGAGTCGACGGCAAGGGCCTCGGCATCCTGCTCGACACGAGGCAGATCAAGAAAATGATCGCCTCCTATGTTGGCGAGAACAAGACCTTCGCCCAGCAATACCTCGCCGGCGAACTCGAGATCGAGTTCAACCCGCAGGGCACGCTCGCCGAGCGCATCCGTGCCGGCGGCGCCGGCATCCCGGCGTTTTTCACCAGGACCGGCGTCGGCACCATGATCGGCGAAGGCAAGGAAGAGCGCCAGCTCGACGGCAAGCGCTACGTGATGGAACGCGGCCTCCTCGCCGATCTGTCGATCGTCCACGCCTATGTTGGCGACACCGAAGGCAACCTCGTCTACCGCAAGACCGCGCGCAACTTCAATCCGCCGATGGCGACCGCGGGGAAGGTGACCGTCGCCGAGGTCGAGCACTTGGTGCAACCGGGCGATATCGACCCCGACCACATCGTCACGCCCGGGGTCTATGTGCAACGCATCGTGCACGTGCCGAACGCGGTAAAGCACATCGAGCAACGCACGGTGCGCAAACGCGAGAAATCGGCCGCTCCGGCCGGAACGGGAGTGGAGGTCTGATGCCCTGGACCCGCGAGCAGATGGCGGCGCGCGCCGCCAAGGAGTTGCAGGACGGCTTCTACGTCAATCTCGGCATCGGCATTCCGACGCTCGTTTCGAACTACATCCCGGACGGCGTGGGCGTGCAGTTGCAATCGGAGAACGGCATGCTCGGCACCGGTCCGTTCCCGTTCGAGGGCGAGGAAGACGCCGATCTCATCAATGCCGGCAAGCAGACCGTCACCGAGCTGCCGACCACCAGCTTTTTCAACTCCGCGGATTCGTTCGCCATGATCCGCGGCGGCCACATCGACCTGGCGATCCTCGGCGCCATGCAGGTGGCGGAGAACGGCGACCTCGCCAACTGGATGATTCCCGGAAAGATGG
>JASHRY010000279.1 GCA_030037105.1 Xanthobacteraceae bacterium | reverse complement strand
CGGCGCGAAGCTCAAGGTGACGCGCGCGTCGTCGTCCGCCTCGGCGCCGATGAAATCGCGCAGCGACTGGGTGATGAGCGGGTGGCCTCTTTGCTTGAGGATATTGAGCGAGAAGGCGACGTCGTGCGCGGTGAGCCGCGTGCCGTCATGGAAGGCGGCCGCGGGGCGGATGAAGAAGCGATAGGTGAGGCCGTCGGCGGAGCGACGCATCTTCTCGGCGGCGAGGCCGTACATGGCGTCGGGCTCGTCGCCGGAGCGCGCCATCAGCGTGGCGAAGGTAAGCTCGATACCTTGCGCCGCGTCACCCTTGAGGATGTAGCCGTTGAGCGAGTCGAAGGTGAGGAAGTTCTGGTTGTATTGCCGGTCCGGGCCGATCTGCGAAAACCTGCCGCCCTTCGGCGCGTCGGGATCGACGTAACGGAAGTGGTGGAAGTCGGCCGGGTAGGCGAGGTCGCCGAACGCCGACAGGCCGTGCGACTCGATCTCGTCGGCGGCGCGCGCCGGCGAGACAAGGTGGCGCACCGGAATGGCCGCCGCCCCGACGGTGAGCGCAAGTACGCGACGGCGGGTGAGGCAGATCATAAGAGTGCCGCTATCTCGACGCGTCATTCCGGGGCGCGCGCAGCGCGAACCCGGAATCCATAACCATCACCCTCATAGATATTATACCGACCGTGATTATGGATTCCGGGCTCGGCCCTTCGGGCCGCCCTGGAATGACGCCGGGAGGGAGAATGGCGCTCATTGCCGGCCGCCGGTCTTGGCCGCCTTGTCGGCGTCCCACCACCACACGGTCGGAAACGCGGACATGCCGTATTTGGGCAACGGATCGGGGCGGCTGAAGCGGTCCCAGCGCGCGCTGCGCACTTTGCCGTAGGTCCATTGCGGCACGACGTAGAAGTTCCAGAGAAGAACGCGGTCGAGCGCCTTGGTGGCGGCGACGAGATCGGCCCGGCTCTTGGCGAAGATCACCTGATCGATCATCGCGTCGACGGCCGGATTCTTGATGCCGACAAGATTGAGCGAGCCGGGCTGATCGGCAGCCTGCGATCCCCAATAGCCGCGCTGCTCGTTGCCCGGCGACAGCGATTCGGTCCAGGAGGCGATGATGACGTCGAAATCCCAGTTGCGCAGCCGGTTCTCGTATTGCGCGTCGTCGATCGTGCGCACGGTGACGCCGATGCCGAGGCGCTCGAGCGAGGGCTTGTAGAACAGAAAGACGCGCTCGAAGGTCGGATCCTCGGCGAGGAACTCGACCGTATACGGCTCGCCGGTCTTGCCGTTGACCAGTCTTTCATTGCGCACCTCGTAGCCCGCCTCCTTGAAGAGCCGCATCGCCTCGCGCAGATTGGCGCGGGTCGCCTGCGGGCTGCCGCCGACCGGATTGGAATAGGGAGTGGTGAACAGTTCGGGCGGAACCTTGTCGCGCACCGTCTCCAGGATTGCGAGCTCGCGGCCGCTCGGCAGGCCGGTGGCGGCAAGCTCGGTGCCCTCGAAATAGCTGGCGATGCGCTTGTACTGGCCGAAGAAGATCTGCTTGTTCATCTCCTCGAAATCGAAGGCGAAGTTGAAGGCGCGGCGGACGCGCCGATCTTGGAATTTCGGCCGGCGGATGTTGAAGGCGAAGGCCTGCATCACGCCGACATTGTTGATGGGGAACTCCTCGAGGATGACGCGTTTCTCCGTGACCGCAGGGAAGTCGTAGGCGGTGGCCCAGTTCTTGGCGCTGTTCTCGGTGCGCCAGTCGACCGTGTCGCCCTTGAACGCCTCGAGCGCGACGGTCGAGTCGCGGAAATATTCGAACCGCAGCTCGTCGAAATTGTCGCGGCCGATATTGACGTTGAGATTTTTGCCCCAATAGTCCTTCACGCGCTCGTAGACGATGTCGCGGCCGGCAGAAAATTCCTTGATGCGGTAGGGGCCGGAGCCGAGCGGCGGCTTGAGCGTGGTCGCGCCGATGTCGCGCTTGGCGCCGTTCTTGTTCGCGCCCTCCCACCAATGCCTGGGCAGGACCAGGAGCTGGCCGACGATCTGCGGCAATTCGCGATTGCCCGGTCCGTCGAAGGTGAAGGCGATCTCGCGCTCGCCGGTCTTCTCGATCTTGACGACGTGACGGTAATAGGCCGCGAATTGCGGGCTGTATTTCTTGAACGCGGCGAAGGAAAAGATCGCGTCCTCGGGCGTAACCGGCCGGCCGTCGTGCCATTTCGCCTCTGCGCGCAGCCGATAGGAGGCGGCGGAGAAATCCGCGGGATAGCGCACGGCTTCGGCGAGCAGCCCGTATTCGGTCGAGACTTCATCGAGCGCCGGCGCCAGCAACGTGTCGTAGATGACGTCGATGCCGGTCGCCAACGTGCCTTTGACGCCAGCGACCGCGACGTTGAAATTGTCGTAGGTGCCGAGCGCGATCTGCCGCGCCGCGCCGCCTTTCGGCGCATCGGCGTTGACGTAGTCGAACTGTTTGAAGCCGGGCGGATATTTCAGGTCACCGAACAGCGACACGCCGTGCCGCCAGGCCGGCTCCTGCGCCTGCGCCGGACGCGTCCAGGCGGGCAGCGGAAGCCGCCGCGCGACAAGCGCAATGAGGGCGGACGTGAGCAGCGATCGGCGATTCACCCAGTGCTCCAATTGGGAAAAGGTAAGGCGGGCAAATTCATTGCTCTTGCGTCATCGCGCCGGAGCCGCGGCTGCGTGATTTTGCCCACGCGGAAAAGCCTCACGGCGCGCCATGGGCCGCGCCGTGACGCCTGCCGGTGATTATGTACTTTTCGATGGCGGCGCCAGCATGCCGGCGCACGCCGCGACGAAATGCCTATTGCGGCTTAGGCGTGGAACCAGCCGTGCCGGACGGTGCGGGCGAGGCGCCGGCCGGCGGACTTGCGGCGGCGGCAGCCGCCGGTTTTGCCGGCGCCGACTGCGCTGCCGTCGGCAGCGGCAGCGGCTTGGCGGAG
>JASHRY010000278.1 GCA_030037105.1 Xanthobacteraceae bacterium | reverse complement strand
AGGAGCGCGGCCTTGTAATCGGGGCTCCGGCCGAGCCAGCCATAGGAGATGCGGGCCCAGGCGGCGATGGCGTCGCGCTGCGCCACGACCTCCTCGCGCGAATGCGCCGCCTTGAAGAATTTGTGCGTGTAGCCGCCGGAGCCGGTATCGGTCGGCGCCGTGAGCACGTCCTTCGTCTCTTTGGCATGCAAGGCGTCGTAGAGAAGAGCGATCGAAGCCGCCGAATTCCTCAGCGCGGGATGCGTGGTCACATCCTTGACGCGCTCGCCATAGATGTAGACCTCGCGCCCGTCGCGCAGCGATTCCAGGAATTCGGCGCCGGTGAACGGACGCTTTTTGCCCGCGACGATCGCTTCGGGATGCTCCGGCATGGCCTGCTCCGCTCGGCGAGTAGGACACCAAAAACGCTGCGCGGTCAATTGATCGGACGTTGCGGAATTCGTTGCGACTTCGACGGCCGGCGCCGTCGTCACCGGCAACGATTTCTCCCGCTCCGACGTTACTCGGAAAGCGAGCCCGGCCCGCATTTCACCGGCGCTGCGGACGCGCTACGGTGCTTGACGCCGGCCGGAGCCGCATCGATGCAGATGAGCCAATTCCATTACCTGCCGCTGACGCCCGGCTTTTTTTCGCTGCTGATCGGCTTTTTCCTCATCACCTTCATTCTGCTGATCTTCGGCGCGCTGCGCCGCGCCTATGTCAGCCTCGGCGTCAGTTCATCGACCGCGATGCTGCTGCTGCTCGGCTCGCTGATCGGCAGCTATTTCAACATCCCGATCGCGGCGCTGCCGGGCGAGCGGGTCTTGTCCAGGCACGTGATCGACTTCTTCGGCATGCATTATGCGGTGCCGGTCATCGAGCACTGGCCGGGCACCATTATCGCGGTCAATGTCGGCGGCGCGGTCATCCCGACCCTGATGTCGCTCTATCTGCTCAGCGCCCGCGGCCTGTGGGTCAAAGGAACGGTGGCGACCGCCGCAGTCGCGCTGGTGCTGCACTGGCTCGCCGAGCCGGTGCCGGGTCTCGGCATCGCGGTGCCGGTCTTCATTCCCGCTTTGACCACGGCCGTCGTCGCGCTGGTGTTGTCGCGGGAGAGCGCCGCGCCGCTCGCCTACATCGCCGGCGGCATGGGCACGCTCATCGGCGCCGACCTCACCAATCTCGACAAGGTGCGCGGCCTCGGCGCCCCGGTCGCCTCAATCGGCGGCGCCGGCACCTTCGACGGCATTTTTCTCACTGGCATCCTCGCCGTTCTGCTGGCGGGCCTCTATCATCCCCGGCCTCACGCCGCGCAGCCGCAGTGACGATCCGCGGCGCGGCCGAGCCGGGCGGACATGACCGGGCGCGATCCCGTTGGCGCGGCGTGGCGCATCAAAAAGCGCGGCCGGCGACGAAGACGCCGAACACGATGAAAATGAGCAAATCCGAGATCAGCGCCACCTGCTCGTTGAAATTCCGGTCGACGCGAACCCAGTGGCCTATTCCGGCGAAACCATAATAGAGGCCGCCGACGATCGCGGCCGGCACGAGGAAGCTCGATTGCGCGAGGCTCAACAGTCCCAGAGCGCCCATCGACAGATTGGCAAAGCCGATCTCGCGCACGATCGCGTGCACGGCGCCATCCTCGACCTTGAAAATGCCCTCGGCGGTGAATTGCGGCTGCACGACCTGGCGCAGGCCGGCAATGAAAAGCCGGACGCCGCCGGCCCAGAATACGAACCATTTGCCGACGAGAAGCATCGGGTCGGCCGCGCCGTGCCGCCATAGCGCCTCGGCGACCACGGAGGCCGCCGGCAGGACGAGCAGCAGGAGAACGACGGAAACGAGATACATCCGATCGCATTATCAAGCCGCGCCGCAGCTTAGATCGCCGGCAAAGCCCCGGCAACCGGGGCGTCTCGCCGCAACAAAGCTGCAGCGCGCGCGCCGACCGAATGATAAAGTGAGCGTCGAGGCGAAACGTGAACGACTCTCATGTCAGGGAATCCCGGCGTGCCGCGGCGGCAACCGATCCCCGCTCGATCGCGCATTATCACGCGCACGTCTATTACGACCCGGCAAAGACGCGAGCGCGGGCCGAACGCCTGCGCCGGCGCGTCGCCGCGGAATTTCCGCAGGCGAAGCTCGGGCGCTGGCATGACGAGCTGGTCGGTCCGCATTCGCAATCGATGTATCAGATCGCCTTCCCGAGCGACATGCTGGCGGCGTTCGTGCCGTGGCTGATGCTCAATCGCGACGGATTGAGCGTCCTCCTCCATCCCGAGACCGGCGACGATTACCGCGATCACACCGCGCACGCCGCCTGGTTCGGCGCCGCGATGCCGCTGCGCCTGGAGGCCTTCGCCGACGGCGACAAATCGGGTTGAGCCGGCTGTCGAAACAAAAGAAGCAAGACTCGCGCGCGCGAACGGGTCCGCGCCAATTTCCGTCCTCTGCACGAGAGGAAACCCATGCGAAAGATGTTGGCCGCCTTGGGCCTGGCCGCCGGTATCGGTCTTGTCTGCTGTCAAGGCGCCGGTGCCGTTCCGCTCAGTGCAACGGCGATGCAGGAAGCCGCGGCGACCGCTTCATCGCTTCAGCCGGGGCAATATCACCAGCGCCATACCCGGCGCGGCGTTATCAAATGCTACCGCGAATTCGTCGTCGGCCGCTACGTCTGCCATCGCTACCATCGCTGGTAGGGGCCTACGAATTGTCCTCCACGTCGGTCTCCGGCCGGTCGCTGCCGAGGGCGAGTTCGCTGTGCCACTTGCCCTTCTCGTCCTCATATTCGATGGCCTCGGTCTGCCCCGGCCGGCGCTGCTCGGCGGCGACGCGGCGCGCGGCGTCGAGCGCTTCCGCGTGCGTGGGAAAGCTTTCCGAGAACACGCCGTTGACCGTGTAGGCCCAACCCTCCTCGTGGCGGACGATTTTGTAGGTGACGTGTGCCATTTTCTCATCTCCCCGACGGCGTCACACCAAATGCGATGATCGGTCGAGGTTCCACAATCCCGACGGCGACGGACGGCGGCCGCAGCCCCGGATATTTTATGCCGGCCTTGCGTCCGCATCTTACACCGCCGCATCGGTTCATTCAGCGGCGGCGGTTGCGGCGATCAATATTCTTCCCTTACGCCTCGAGCGCAATCGATTACATCGAAACGAAATGCGCTCGGCTCGGGACAATACCCGAAGCGCGCGCAAGCCTATCCCGCATTTTTCCTGCATCGCGCGGAATTGAGCCTCGGGCGCATTCAGCGCGCGATCCGAGGCCCACCCCGCGTTGCGGCTCAGCCCGCCCTGCGGGCGCGGCGAACGTGGCGATGGGAATGCCTGACCCACCGCCGATGGTGGTGATGGGAGAAGCGCGGTCCCCCCGGATAGGCGGCATAGTAAACGGGCCCGATTCCGAACAAGCCGTCGATGCCGCCGATGACGCCGCCGACCGCTCCGCCGACCACCGCACCGATCGGTCCCGCCGTGCGGTTGCCCTCATAAACTCCATGCGCTACGCCGTCGGGAATGCCCTGCGCCTTCGCCGCGAGCGGCGAACCAAGCGCCGCAACCACGACCGCTGCAAACACAATGTGGTACTTCACGCTACACCCCTTCCTGTGGTGAAAAGCCGCCACGTGGCCGCAAATCAAGGCGTTAACGCGGCATTGATGCGGCAGTGTGGCGGCACGATGGCGATTGTCGGAAGAGTGCGGCAAAACGATCACACCTAAGCGATGCTCATCGACGCCAAAGACGGGGGGCGAGATGCCTGAAGCACACGAACAGATGGAGCATGCGGAGCACGCCGAGCATGCTTCGCATTCGAATCGGAAGATCGCGCTGGTGATCGCGATATTGGCGTTGTTTCTTTCGTTCGCGGAGACGCTGGGCAAGAGCGCGCAGACCGAAGCGATCGGCGCCAACGTCGAATCCGCCAATTTGTGGGCGTTCTTCCAGGCCAAGACGATCCGCATGACGACGATCCGCACCGCCGCCGAGGCGCTGAAGATCGAGGAAGCGGCCGCGGGCGATCCGGCGGCGCGCGCGGCAATGGATAAGCAGATCGACGCCTGGCGGAAGACCGCCGCGCGCTACGATTCCGAGCCGGAGACCAATGAAGGCCGCAAGGAGCTTGCCGCGCGCGCCAAGGATGCGGAGGAGAGCCGCGACCTCGCGCTGGCCAAATATCATCACTACGAGCTCGCCTCGGCGGCGTTCCAGATCGGCATCGTGCTCGCCTCGGCGGCGGTGATCACCGGGATCATCGCGCTCGCCTGGTTCGCCGGCGTCCTCGGCGTTGCCGGACTTGCCGTGCTGGCGCTCGGCCTGTTTGCGCCGCACGCCGTGTCTTTGCTCTGAGTTGCGGTGCAACGATGACGAAAAACCACGGCAAAGCGGAGCAACAGGCGGCGCGCGGCAGGCGGCTCGCCGCGGCGCTGCGCGAAAATCTCAAGCGGCGCAAGGAGCAGGCGCGCGGCCGCGTCGGGAACCGCGCGGACGGCAAGGCCGCGCAGGACGATGCGGGAACCGAATCGCAAGCTCCCGACTTTCGCCGCAATCGGGGGAGCGATTAGGGATTTCGGTCCCGGCCTGGGGTTGCGGGGGTGATGATGGATCGCATGCGCATCGTCGGCGGCCGGCGTCTCACCGGCACGATTCCGATCTCGGGGGCGAAGAACGCCGCGCTTCCGCTGATGATCGCGAGCCTGCTCACCGACCAGACTCTCGTTCTCGACAATGTGCCGCGGCTCGCCGATGTCGGCCTGCTGCAGCGCATTCTCGGCAACCACGGCGTCGACGTCATGGTCGGCGGCAAGCGTCCCGGCGAAACCGCCGATCACGGCCAGACGCTGCATATTTCCGCCGCCTGCATCGTCGACACCACCGCCCCTTACGAGCTTGTCTCCAGGATGCGCGCGAGCTTCTGGGTGGTGGCGCCGCTGCTCGCGCGCATGGGGGAGGCGCGCGTCTCGATGCCCGGCGGCTGTGCCATCGGCACGCGGCCGGTCGATCTGCTCATCATGGCGCTTAAGCGGCTCGGCGCCGACATCGACATCGACGGCGGCTACGTGGTGGCGCGGGCGCCGCGCGGGTTGCGCGGCGCCGAGATCGTTTTTCCGAAAGTCACCGTCGGCGGCACCCACACCGCGATCATGGCGGCAGCGCTCGCCGACGGCACGACCGTGATCGAGAACGCCGCGCGCGAGCCGGAGATCGTCGACGTCGCCCAATGCCTCAATAAGATGGGGGCGCGCATTTCCGGCGCCGGCACCCGGCGCATCGTCATCGAGGGCGTCGCCAAGCTCGGCGGCGCGCGCCATGCCGTGCTGCCCGACCGCATCGAGACCGGAACCTACGCCATGGCCGTGGCCATGGCCGGCGGCGACATCCTGCTGCAGAACGCGCGCGCGGAACTGCTCCAGGCCGCGCTCGACGTGCTGCGGGAAACCGGCGTCACCGTCTCGTCGACGAACCAGGGCGTCCGCGTCGCGCGCAACGGCGCGCACCTGGAGCCGGTCGAAGTGACCACCGCGCCATTCCCCGAATTCCCGACCGATCTGCAGGCGCAGCTCATGGCGCTGATGACGCGCGCGCGCGGCACCTCGCACATCGTCGAGACCATCTTCGAGAATCGGTTCATGCACGTGCAGGAACTGGTGCGGCTCGGCGCCCGCATCCGGCTCGACGGCGAGCGGGCGACGATCGAGGGCGTGGAGCGGCTCAAGGGCGCGCCGGTGATGGCGACGGACCTGCGCGCCTCGGTCTCGCTGGTCATCGCCGCGCTCGCCGCCGAAGGCGAGACCGTCGTCAACCGGGTCTATCACCTCGACCGCGGTTTCGAGCGGCTGGAAGACAAGCTCGCGCGCTGCGGAGCGGCCATCGAACGGTTGGCGGGATAGCACGGCAGCGCCCCGGCCGCCGGGCACGTGGAAATGCGGCGCGGCGCGGCTTATCTGTAAGCCGAACGGCCCACCAAAAACGTCGGAGCCCTTATGACCTCCTCCCTGACCTCGCTCGTCGATCGCGCCGGCCTCGATCGGTCGCGTCTTGCCAAGATCATCGCGCGCGGCCTCGACGGCGCCGATGACGGCGAACTCTTTCTCGAATATCGCCAGGCCGAGATGCTCCTGTTCGACAACGGCCGGTTGAAGCAGGCGACCTACGACACCTCGCAAGGCTTCGGCCTGCGCGCGGTGAAGGACGAGGCGGTCGGCTATGCGCATGCCTCCGACGTGTCGGAAGCGGCGATCGCGCGCGCCGCCGACGCCGTGCGCGCGGTCAAGGGCGGCTATTCCGGCCGCTACGCCGGCCCGCCGCCGCGCACCAACGTCAAGCTCTACGGCGAGGAGAGTCCGCTCGCGAGCCCCGCTTTCGCGGCCAAGGCGCGATTGCTCGAAGCGATCGACGCCTACGCGCGCGCGAAAGACCCGCGCGTGCGCCAGGTCGCGGTCAGCCTCGGCGCCACCTGGCAGGCGGTCGAGATCGTGCGCGGCGACGGCGAGACCTATCGCGACATGCGCCCGCTCGTGCGCGTGAACGTGTCCGTCGTAGTCGGCGACGGCGACCGGCAAGAGACCGGCAGCGCCGGCTATGGCGGACGCGAGGGCTACGAACGCTTCCTCACCGCCGACAGGTGGCGGAATGCGGTCGACGACGCCGTGCGCCAGGCGCTCACCAATCTTGAAGCGGTGCCGGCGCCGGCCGGCGAGATGGACGTGGTGCTCGGCCCGGGCTGGCCGGGGGTCATGCTGCACGAGGCGGTCGGCCACGGCCTCGAAGGCGATTTCAATCGCAAGAAGACCTCGGCCTTCGCCGAGCTCATGGGGCAACGGGTCGCGGCCAAGGGCGTCACCGTCGTCGATGACGGCACCATGGCGCGGCGGCGCGGCTCGCTCTCGATCGACGACGAAGGCACGCCAACCAACCGCAGCGTGCTGATCGAGGACGGCATCCTCGTCGGCTACATGCAGGATCGCCAGAATGCCCGGCTGATGGGCATGAAGCCCACCGGCAACGGCCGGCGCGAGAGCTTCGCGCATGTGCCGATGCCGCGCATGACCAACACCTACATGCTCGCCGGCGACCGCGATCCCGGCGAGATCATCGCCGCGGTGAAGAACGGCATCTACGCCGTGCATTTCGGCGGCGGGCAGGTCGATATCACCTCGGGCAAATACGTGTTCGAGTGCACCGAGGCCTACCGCATCGAGAACGGCCGGCGCGGAGCGCCGATCAAGGGCGCCATGCTGATCGGCAACGGACCGACCGACCTGCATCGCGTCTCCATGGTCGGCAACGACCTCAAGCTCGACGACGGCATCGGCACCTGCGGCAAGAACGGCCAGGGCGTGCCGGTGGGCGTCGGCCAGCCGACGCTACGCATCGACCGCATCACCGTCGGCGGGACCGGGTGAACGCTCTTCTTTTCAGCGGACCGTGTTGGTCGCCGGTTTCCGGAGACGCGAAAAGCCGCGCTCGAGCGGGATGACTTATCTTCGAATCGTCTTCCCGCTCCAAGCTTTTGTATGTCGCGCGTCCGGACGGAAAACCGGTTCCCACTTTTCCTCGACGCGCGCTATCGCACCACCTCCGAAATGCAGCAGGGCCGATGTCGCGGCGGCTTGATCGAGGCCTTGAGATAGCAACGCGCGCCGGCCGTGCCATAGCCCGGCCGGTGATAGGTCCAGGCGCGGCAGCGCAATTCCGCGCGACAGGCCTCCGCGCAGGGCCGGCCGCGCGGGTCGGCCGCGGTTTCGAAGGACCGATAATCGCTGCCGACGCGGTCGATTGAATATTCGAGGTCGCCGAGCCGCGGCTCGATCACGCCGGCGCCGCGCACGCCCGACACGCAACAGCTCGCCTTGACGCGCGGCATCACCGTGCGCTTGAGCCGGCACATGGCCGGGCTGCCGGACGCCGACGGATAGGAAAAGCTCCACGACCGGCAGGGCTTGTCTCGCTCGCAGCGTATCGCGCACACCGCCGGGTCGCCGTTCGCGATGACCGCACTCGCGTAATCGCCGCCCGGCCGATCGTAGCCCGATTGCGCAAGGGCCGGCCCGACGCGGAGCCCAATCGCGGCGGACGCCAAGACGGCAAAGGCCACGATGAGTGCCCGCTTCATGCGTCCGCCTCGCTTGACCGGCGAATGCCTGGTGCGCCCCGCGCACAGAAAAACGCTGTTGCGGGCGAAATACCACAAGAATCTTGGCCGATCGGCCGCTTTCTGCGGTTTTTGCGGGTGACCTCAATCCGCGCGATCGCACGGCTCGCGCATGGTCCGGATCGCGGTCTTGGCGTGGCGCCGGCCGCACGGCGCGATCCCCTCGCGCGCGAGCGACAGGCGCCCTCAACCGCGGAAGTGCTTCGACAGCCTGAGCCCTTGCGCCTGGTAGTTCGAGCCGATGTCGCTGCCGTAAAGCCGGTCGGGGCGCGCCAGCATCTTCTGGTAGACGAGCCGACCGACGATTTGTCCGTGCTCGAGAATGAACGGCACTTCGCGCGAACGCACTTCCAGCACCGCGCGCGCGCCGCGACCGCCGGCGCCGGCATAGCCGAAGCCGGGATCGAAAAAGCCGGCATAATGCACGCGGAATTCGCCGACCAGCGGGTCGAACGGCACCATCTCGGCGGCATAATCGGGCGGCACCTGCACGGCCTCGGTCGAGGCCAGGATATAAAACTCACCCGGATCGAGGATCAGGCTTTGGTCGGCGCGCGCCGCGATCGGCTCCCAAAAATCGGCCGCGTCGTAGGCGGCGCGGCGCTCGACCTCGATGACCGCGGTGTGGCGCTTGGCGCGATAGCCGACGATGCCCTCGCCCATTTGCTCCCCCGCGCGCCGCCGCGAGGTGCCGCCGCCGGACAGATCGACGCTCACCGCGACCCCGTCCCCCATCACCGCTTCGGCACGATCGACGAGCCGTTCGCGTGCATGCAGTTCGCGCAGCGCCTCGCCGTCGAGCACGGCGTCGCCGCGGTGCAGGCGCATCTGCGACAGCCGCGAGCCTTGGCGCACCAGCACGGGAAAAGTCTTCGGGCTGATCTCGGCGTAGAGCGGACCATGATAGCCGGGCGCGACGCGGTCGAAGCCGCGTGTTTCGTCGGCGATCACGCGAGTGAAGACGTCGAGGCGGCCGGTGGAGCTTTTGGGATTGGTGGCCGCGGCGATATCCGCCGGCAGCGCCAGGCTCTCGATCAGCGGCACGATATAGACGCAGCCGGTTTCCAGGACGGCGCCGTCGCCGAGCGCGAATTCATGCAGCTTCAGTTCGGCGATGCGGCGGGCGACGGCGGTGCCGGGGCCGGGCAAAAAGCTTGCGCGCACGCGGTAGGCGACGGCGCCGAGACGCAGATCGAGGCTCGCCGGCTGAATTTGCCCGGAAGCCAGAGGGAGAGTGGCGCGAATCCCGCCCTCCTGCGCCAGCGCCGCGATCATGCGGTCGGGCAAGATTCCCTTGTCGGATGGCGCCAACGAGAAGGCCACGAGATCAGCCGTTTCTTCCTTCCCCGCTTGCGCGGGATGGCGTGATCTAACCCGACCCTCGGCTTGACGGAAAGACAGCGGCGGCGTATGAGCCACTTTATCCCGTGGTCATTTGAGCCGGCCGGCTTGCAGCCACGTAAAACAAATTGCTAAAAGGCCGAGGACGTGCGAGCCCGGCCCGAGGATCATCCTCCCGGCCGGGTTTTTGTTTGGCCAGGGAGGGCC
>JASHRY010000277.1 GCA_030037105.1 Xanthobacteraceae bacterium | reverse complement strand
GCGACCGTGGCCAGCGACACGAGCCATGTCGGCAGCGCCGGCGCGACGGCCGCGGCGAGGAGGAAGGCGAGCATGCCGATGACGATCGAGCGCGGCGCCATTTTTTAGATCTTTCGCGGCTGCGCGCGGGCGAACAAACCCTGCGGTCGCAGCACCAGCACCAGCGCCATCACCGCGTAGATGACGAACAATTCGATCTGCGGCACAAGATGCACGGCCGCGGCCCGGCACAGGCCGACAACGAGCGCGCCGATGAAGGCGCCGTCGATCGAGCCCAGGCCGCCGATCACGACCACCGCGAAGGCAAGCACGATCACCTCGACGCCGATGCCCAAGGTCACCGATATCTTCGGCGCCATCGCTGCGCCGCCGAGCGCGCCGAGCATGGCGCCGAGCACGAAGGTCGCGGTGTACACCACGGACACGTTGATGCCGAACGCGGCCGCAAGCTCGCGGTCGAAGATCACCACCGTGAGCAGGCGGCCCCAGCGCGTGCGCTTGAGCGCCAAGCTTCCCGCGGCCGCGAGCAGCCCGGCGAACGCGACCAGGCCGATATCGTAGCCGGAGAGCACCAATCCCCCGACGTCGACGGTCCCGGTCACGCCGAGCGGTTGATAGAGCGCATAGGAGTCGGGTCCCCAGATCAGCTTGATCGCGTCTTCGAGGATGAGGAAGACCGCATAGGTGACGAGCACGACGACAACCTCGTCCCGGCCGTAAACGCGGCGCAAGACGCCGCGCTCGATGATCAGTCCGAGCACCAGCCCGACCGCCATCGCCACCAGCACCATGAGCAAAAATCCGCCGGCCGCCGGCAACCCTGCATCGAAGTAGACGCCGACCGCGACCGCGGCGCCGTAGGCGCCATAGGCGTAGAACGAGCCGTGGGCGACGTTGAGAATCCTCATCACGCCGAAGATCAGCGTGAGGCCGACTCCGACGAGGAAGAGATAGGCCGCGTAAACGAGCCCGTCAGTGAGGATGGCGAACGCGGTCAGCATGACGAATCCTGCATGCGCACGTTCGGAAGGGGCCGATTTCGAGCTTCCTTATCCCTTCCCCGTTGCGGGGGAGGCGCTCCGTCATTCGCACTTGGCGCCCTTCATGCCGCCTTCGAGCCAGGCGACCGAATCGACGTTCGGAGGCGGATTCACGCATTCGGCGGGAAAGCGCATGATATCCACCAGCGTTGGCTTGTTCTCGGCTTTGTCGAACTTGTAGGTCCCGTAGGCGGTGTCGGTAATACCTTGGTGGCCGCTAGCAAGCGCCATGCGCACCGTCGTGCTCGGCGTCTTGAACTCGATGCCCGCGAACGCGGAGATGACCTCTTCGGTCGTCGGACGCGCGCCGCCCTTCTTCGCCTGCGCCTTCTCCCAGGCGGATTTCAGGCCGAGGAGTGACTGCGCCAGGTCGTAGGCCGGATAAGTGGGCTGCTCACTGAAACGATCGACATAGGTCTTGCGAAACCAGGTGTTCAGCTCGCTGTCATGGGCGAGGAACGAATGCGGCCCGCGCTCGCCGATGATCGTACCGTCGGGAAGCTTGGCGCTGAGCCGCCAAACCGAAGTTTCGCCGGTGGTCAGCACCAGTGGGATGCGCTGCGGCAGTCCGCGCGCGGCGGCCTGATAGACGAACGCTTCGAGATCGCCGTCGAAGAAGCTGGAATGGATGAACTGCGACTTGGATGTCAGCAGTGTCGAGATCTCGGCGCCGTATTCGCCGGAGAAGAGCTTTGGAAACAGCGCCTGATCGACCGTCGCTTTGGGATCGAGGTCTTTCATCGCCAGACGGAAGTCGCGCCAGGAATCCTGTCCCCAGGCGTAGTTCTGATTGATGCCGGAATAGCTGGTGATGTTTTTCATTTTCGCCAGCACGTAGCGCGCCGCCGCGACGTTATCCATGGTCGCATGCGGGTTGACGCGGAAAACATAATGGCGAGGCTTTTCCTCGAAAATGCGCGGCGTGCCGCAAATATCGAGTACCGTGAGTTCCTTGAGTTCCTCGGCCACGGGCGTGATCGCCAGGCAATTGCCCGACGACACGTAGCCGACGACCACATCGACGTGGTCGCGCTCCACGAGATTGCGATATTGGGTGACCTGGTCGGCGGCGGAACCCGCTTCGTCGACGAATTTCGGCTCGATCTTGGCGCCGCCGAGGCCGATCCGATTGTAGGGCGCGGGCACCTTGCCGGCATTGAGATTCTCGACCAGGATCTCGGCGGCGTTGTGATCCGGTATGCCGAACGAGGCGGCGGCGGGCCCGCTGGTGAAGGTTACAAAGCCGATCTTGACGGGCGCGGGCGCCGGCTGTTGGGCTTGCGCATCGCAAGCCACCAGGACCAACAGACCGGATGTGAAGCCGATCATCCGACGCAGGGCGCGATGGCTCATTGTCACTGCCTCCGTGAAGGGTCCGATGAATTCCGGCCGTTCAAGCAAACGCGATATCGACGGGAGTTTCAACCGATTTCGCCGGCGAAGCCGGGGGCGGAGCCGCCGCTTTTGCGCGTAACATCGTCGCGGCGGGGCGCATGCTGGCGCCGGCGTTCGATGATAGAATGAGCGGTGGGCTTGCCGGCAATGGCGAAGGCCGCGATGCGAAGGGAGAGTGCGAGGTGCCGCAGACCGGTCTTGCGGCGCGGCTTGTCATCCGGCGCGGCGCGCATGTCGGGCCCACCTCCGGACTCGCGCCCGGTTTCCTGCAAGCCAATCTTGCGATCCTGCCCAAATCGCTCGCCGACGATTTTTCACGCTTCTGCGCGCTCAATCCGCGGCCGTGCCCGCTCATCGGCGTCGCGGCGCCGGGCGATTGGCGGATGCCGGGCCTGGCCGAGGACCTCGATATCCGCACCGACCTGCCGCGCTACCGGGTGTGGCGCGATGGCGCGCTCGTCGACGAGCCGGAAGATGTCGTGGGGTGGTGGCGCGATGATCTCGTCACCTTTGCCATCGGCTGCTCGTTTTCTTTCGAGCAGGCGCTGGCCGCGGCGGGAATCGAATTGCGGCACGTCACGTGCGGCCGCACGGTGCCGATGTATCGCACGTCGGTCGCGACGGTGCCGGCCGGGCCGTTTCACGGGCCGCTCGTCGTCTCCATGCGACCGATGAAGCCGGCCGACGCCGTCCGCGCGGTCGAGATCACCTCCCGATTCCCCGCGGTGCATGGCGCTCCGGTCCACGTCGGTGAGCCGGAACGGATCGGCATCGCCGACCTCGCCGCCCCTGATTACGGCGACGCCGTGCCGATCGGCGACGACGAGGTCCCGGTGTTCTGGGCCTGCGGGGTCACGCCGCAGGCGGTGATCGCCGCCGCGCGGCCCGCATTCTCCATCACCCATTATCCGGGCGCCATGCTGGTGACCGACCAGCGCAACGACGAGTTCGCCGTCGCCTCCTAATCGAAGCGTTGACGCTCCTCACGCGCGCTTTTGCGCGCGCGGCTTTTTTTGCCGGAAATGCGGGATCACCGCGGCGGCGAAGAGTTCGAGCGAAGCGAGCGCCTTGTCCGCGCCGTACCACGGCGGGAAATGCAGCATGATCGAGGCCGCTCCGGTCCGGTCGCGCAATTCCTCGATCTTCGCGATCACGGTCGCGGGCGACCCGTGCAGGATGATGTCGCGGGTGAGCGCGTCATAGTCGCGCGGCGCGGCACCGACGTCTTGCGAGACGGTGCCGAGATAGCCCGAGGTATGGCCGCTGGCGAAGTGCTCGAGGCTGCGCATGATGCCGGCCTCGCTCTCGCGCCTCGCCGTGGCGTCGGTTTCCGCGACATAGACCCAGCGCGCCACGTCGATGTGGCCGCGCGCCGGATTGGCGCGCAGGCTCTCGGGCGTCTCCGCCAACAGCGACCGATAAAGCGCGGTCTGCCGCGCCAACTCGGCAAACGGCGTCCAGCTCGACAGGAACAGGCCGAAACCCATGCGCGCGGCGACGGAGATCGAGCGCGCGGTCGAGCCGGCGAGAAAGATCGGCGGATGCGGCTGCTGCAGCGGATGCGGGAACAGCTCGTAAGGATCGTCGATCCTGTAACTGAAGTGGTTGCCGTCGTGATCGACGCGCTTGTTGTGAAAAAGCTCCATCAAGAGCGGCAGCGCCTCCTCCTGGATATCGCGCCGACCGTCGAAGTCGGCGCCGAAGCCGTCGAATTCGTACTTGCGGTAGCCCGAGCCGAGACCGAGCGCGAAGCGGCCGTTGCTGAGAATGTCGACGAAGGCGGTGTTCTCGGCGACCCGCAGCGGATTGGCGAGCGGCAGCGTGACCACCGCGGTTCCGATCTTGATGCGTTTGGTCAGCGCCGCGAGATAGGCGGCATAGACGAAGACGTCGGGCATGATGCCGTATTCGTTGCTGAAATGGTGCTCGGCGACCCAGGCATAATCGTAGCCGAGTTCGTCGGCGCGCAGGATTTGCCGCGTCACCCGCGCGTGCACGTCGCGGTGCGGGTAGGGCTCGGCCTCGGTGTTGGGGTGCGAGGTGAAGAGAATGCCGAATTCCATATGTGCTTGCCCTGGCGCTCGCGAGTTGTGAAGTCCGGCGGGTCGGCGTTTCAGCCGCAATTGCCGCCATCATCACACCGGAGCGTTGCCCAAGCCAAGGCCTATCCGTGACTAAGTCAGTCGCCGGTCGCCAAATGCTCGCCGAGCATCGCGCGCACCAACGCGTCGATGCGCGCGATCGAACGAAAGTTGTGCGGCGTCATCTCCCGGTCGGGAATTTTGATTTCGAATTCAGCCTCGACGCCGAGCATGAGATTGACGATGTCGAGCGAGGACAGGCCGCTGGCGGCGAGATCATCGTCGTGGCCGATGGAATGTAACACGCCGCGCTTGGCCAGAAGCTCGCGCACGAGGAGAGCGACGCGTTCGGCGGAGTCAACATTGGTGCGATCAAGCACGGCGAACACTTTCCCAATCTGCGCGCCTGCCGGCGCCTGCAAGCTGTAGTCCATTAGTACTAGCGATCACCCGTTAACTGCCTGCAACATGATTACCATGCGAAGTGTTTTCGATTGGTAACCTTGATACAAAAGAACAGCGACAATTCCCCACGAAAGACACGAGGAATTGGCAATTTTGCGGTATCTCTCGTGCGTTGGTGTTCAATTCAGATTGCCAGTGAGGCGATTGTGAGCGCATCGATCAATCTGCGGGCCGCCGCGTTGCAGGGTGTCGCGATCGCGAGAGAGCCGGCGCGGGGCATCCTCGTCGCCGGAAGCCTCCCGCCGCCAAGTCTCGCCTCGCGCGCCGGCAAAGTCGCGGTAGTCGCCGCGCAGCATGCCGCGGCGGTCGATCGCGACTCGCGATTTCCGGCGGAGGCGATCGCCGCCGCGCGCGCCGAACGGCTCATGGGCGTCGCGGTCCCGCGCGAACTCGGCGGCGAGGGTGCCGGCATCTCCGACATCGTCGATGTCTGCTATGTGCTCGGCCGTGCCTGCGCGGCCACGGCTATGATCTACGCGATGCATCAGACCAAGATCGCCTGCCTCGTCCGCCATGGCAGCGGCAGCGCTTGGCATCAGCTTCTGTTGCGCCGGCTTTGCAACGAGCAAATGCTGCTCGCGTCTTCGACCACTGAGGGCCGAGGCGGCGGCGACGTTCGCAACAGCAACGCGGCGATCGAGCGGCGCGATGCATGCATCACGCTCGAAAGACAAGCTACGGTCATTTCCTACGGCGCCGCGGCCGACGGCATTGTCACCACCGCGCGGCGTTCGCCCGAGGCGGCGAGCGCGGACCAGGTGCTGGTCGTTTTTCTCAAGCAGGACTACGCGCTCGAGCCGCTCGTCGGCTGGGATGTGCTCGGCATGCGCGGCACCTGCAGCGGCGGCTTCAGGCTCGTTGCCACGGGTGCGAACGAACAGATCTTGCCCGTGAGCTACGACAAGATCCATGCCCAGACCATGATGCCGGTCGCGCATCTCGCCTGGAGCGGCGCCTGGGCCGGGGTTGCCGCGGCGGCGGTCGAGCGCGCCCGCGCCTTCGTGCGCAAGGCGGCGCAGCGCGCCGA
>JASHRY010000276.1 GCA_030037105.1 Xanthobacteraceae bacterium | reverse complement strand
TTTCTGCCCGCGCCATCAGCCACCATAATGGCACGCGCGGCGCATTTGTGTGGCAACGCAACTACTATGAGCACATTGTCCGTAATGAAAACGAGTTAAGCCGGATTCGGCGATATATCGTCGACAATCCGGCATGCTGGGCGAAGGATGGCAGCAATCCTGCTGTTTGGTCCCTTCGAGAATCGTAGGGGCGGGTTTGAAACCCGCCCCTACGATTGGTGCGCGGTATCGAGGTTGGCAAAGCGGGTGACCGCGGCCTCGAACTGTAATTCGACGGTGCCGGTCGGGCCGTGGCGCTGCTTGCCGATGATCACCTCCGCCTTGCCCGCCACGCGCTCGCCTTCGGCCAGCCACTCGGCGAACTTTTCCCGGTTCGCTTCCGTGGGCTTGCGCATCTGGTGGTAATATTCTTCGCGGAACACGAACAGCACCACGTCCGCGTCCTGCTCGATCGAGCCCGATTCGCGCAAATCGGAAAGCTGCGGCCGCTTGTCCTCGCGGCCCTCCACTTGCCGCGACAATTGCGAGAGCGCGAGCACGGGAACATTGAGTTCCTTGGCCAGCGCCTTGAGCCGGGTGGTGATCTCGGTGATCTCCTGCACGCGGTTCTCGCTGGCGCGACGGCTCGATCCTTGCAAGAGCTGAACGTAGTCGATGACCAGGAGATCGAGCCCGCGCTGGCGCTTGAGCCGGCGCGCGCGGGCGGCCAACTGGCCGATCGACAGGCCGCCGGTCTCGTCGACGTAGAACGGCAGGTTCTGCAGTTCGATCGAGACGTCCTTGATTTTCTCGAAGTCGGCCTCGTCGATGGCGCCACGGCGGATCTTGTTCGACGGTATGCCGGTCTGTTCGGCGATGATGCGGGTCGCGAGCTGCTCGGCCGACATTTCCAAGGAGAAGAATCCGACGATCCCGCCGTTGACGGTCGCCATGTGTCCGTCGGTGCGGACCTCGCCCGACCATGCCTTGGCAACATTGTAGGCGACATTGGTGGCAAGCGCGGTCTTGCCCATGCCCGGGCGGCCGGCAAGGATGATCAGATCGGACGGCTGCAGGCCGCCCATCCTGGAGTCGAGGTCGGTGAGGCCGGTCGCGAGCCCGGAGAGGCCGCCGTCGCGCTGGTAGGCGTGGGCGGCCATGTCGACCGCCGTGGTGAGCGCCTGGGCGAAGCGCTGGAAGCCCGATTCGTAGCGTCCCGTTTCGGCCAGCTCGTAGAGTTTGCGCTCGGCGTCTTCGATATGGCTCTGCGGTGTCGAGTCGACCGGCGCGTCATAAGCGAGATTGACCATGTCCTCGCCGATGGCGATCAGGTCGCGGCGGATCGAAAGGTCATAGACGGTGCGGCCGTAATCCTCGGCATTGATGATCGTGGTCGCTTCGGCGGCGAGCCGCGCCAGGTATTGGTTGACGGTGAGGCCGGCAATGTCGAAGTCCGCCGGCAGGAACGTTTTCAACGTCACCGGCGTCGCCAGTTTTCCGGCTCGCACCAGACCGCCGGCAAGCTCGAAGATGCGTTGGTGGATCGGCTCGAAGAAATGCTTCGGCTCGAGGAAGTCGGAGACGCGGTAGAACGCCTCGTTATTGACGAGGATGGCGCCGAGCAGCGCCTGCTCGGCTTCGATATTGTGCGGTTGCGCGCGGAACGTCGGTTCCGCGGGAGCTTGCTTGCGTAAAGCCGAATCGAATGGTGCCATGATCCCGATCAGGGAATTCTCGTGTGGCCGATTTGCGGTCACTCGACATCGCGGATCACTCTACAGCGGCGACGGCGCTCCCGCCCGCGCACGTAACCCATGCCCGATCCGTCGATAATCGAGCCGCGCCGCGATGGGAAATCCTCGCTGCCGCTTTCCCCGCTACCCACCGTCGCCGCGTGAGCAACCGCGATCGGCGCCGATCGTTCTTGACTGCCGCCCTTTAGCGGCGTGACGCCGCGCTATTCCCCGGCGAGTCGCAGCGGGGCAGGGTAGCCGGCGTCAAGCGCGCGCAGGCGCGCCTCCTCGCGCGCGATGTAGTCGCGCGTCTGCGGCACGACGCCTTTGCGCTTGGCCATCTGAATCTGGAACACGACCATGTCGCCCTCGCGGAACGCCATCTCGGAAGCCGCCAGATAGAATTCCCACATGCGCACGAAGCGTTCGTCGTAGAGCCGGTCGACGTCTTCGCGGTGGGCGAGGAAGCGTTCGCGCCAGGCCTTAAGCGTTGCGGCGTAGTGAAGCTGCAGGACTTCGATGTCGGTGACGGTCAACCGCGCGCGCTCAATGGCCGGCAGCGCCTCCGAAAGCGCGGGGATGTAACCGCCGGGAAAGATGTATTTGGCGATCCACGGATTGGTGATCCCGGGAGAGCAGTTGCGGCCGATCGTGTGCAGGAGAAGAATGCCGTCGTCGTCGAGAAGTTGTGCGCATTTGCGCAAGAAAGTGTCGTAAAAGCCGACCCCGACGTGCTCGAACATGCCGACCGAAACGATGCGATCGAAGCGCCCGGCGACATCGCGGTAATCCTCGAGTCGGAAGGTGACGTCCTGCGCTCGACCGCGCTCGAGCGCTCTCTGCTGCGCCCGCGCGTGCTGCTCTTGCGAGAGGGTGACGCCGGTGACCTGCGCGCCGGCGATCTCCGCGAGGTAAAGCGCAAGCCCTCCCCAGCCGCAGCCGATATCGAGCACCCTGGCGCCGGGTTGGACCCGAAGCTTCGCGGCGAGATGGCGCTTCTTGGCAAGCTGGGCGTCGTCGAGCGATTGGTCCGGCGATTCGAAATAGGCACAGCTATATTGCTGGTCGCTGTCGAGGAAGAGCGAATAAAGCCTGCCGTCGAGATCGTAATGGTGCGCCACGTTCTGCCGCGAGCGGGAACGCCGATTGAATTGCTGCAGGCGGCGGAACAGATAGCGCACGAGCCGCGGCGGCGCCGCCCATCGGGGCGCGGCGATCCGCTCTTGCCGCAACAGGATGGCCAGGACATCGGCGATCGAGCCCTGCTCGACGACGAATGTGCCGTCCATATAGGCTTCGCCCAATCGGAGCTCGGGATCGAACAGCACCGCGCGCTGCGCTTTGGCGTCGGTGAAGCGCACGGCAACGGGCGGGCCGCTGCCGTCGCCAAAGCTGAAGGTGTTGCCAGTCGCCGTCGTCACCCGCAGCGAGCCATGGCGGACAAACCGACTTAAGAATATCGACAGCAACCGATCCAAGAACGCCTCCTTGCTGCCAGCCGCAAACGTGACGGACGGCTCCTTTCGTTCACCCCGGCGCGGCGTTGGTCCGACGCCCGGGGCCGTTCGACGACGCATTGCGTTGGCGCCGTCGTTCCTGCCGTCATTAAAACAAAATCCTCGTTGACCAGCAATGCGGGCGATTGCTTCGGGGGACCGCCCCACGCCCTGCTCGCATTTGGCTGGTTTTGGGGTAAGGATGACGTGCGCAAACGCAAAGGGGAGATCATCAGGGTGAGCCGGCATCTCGCGTCGATCTTCGGCCTGCTTGCCGGACTGGCTCCGGCAATGGCGCTCGCCCAGACCAATTTAGACGAAGGCAAGTCGCCGGCGCAGATCTTTGCGATCGATTGCGCGGCGTGTCACAAGGTCGCGCGGGGGCTTGCAGACGGCAAGAATAGCGCTGCGCTCGCTGCGTTCCTGCGCGAGCATTACACGACGAGCAGCGCGCAGGCGGCCGCGCTCGCCGCTTACGTGCTCGGGGCCGGAGGTCGCCAGAGCGGGGAAGGCCGCGCGCAGAAGCCGACGGCGGAGCATGCATCCGCCTCGGCGGAGGAGCCCGGATCGGAGGTAAATCATCAAAAGCGGCGCTCCGGAAAGCCCGAAGCGGCGGCTCCTGCAAGCGGGAAACCGCAACGGCCCGCTGGCGAGGAGGCCAAGCCTGAGGACGAATCCATCTCCGTCGAGGAGCCGAGTCCGTCTCGTCCGACGCGTCCGGTGGCGGAGCGCCGTCGGCACCGGCCGGCTCCGGCGAAAGCCGCCCGACGGCGCCGCGACAAGCCAGTTACGCCCAGCCGAGAGCCTGCTGCGGTAGCCCATGAACCTGCGGCTGTCGTAGTGGAGCCGCCGGCCCCTGAGGCGCCAAGCACCCAGCCGCCAAGTCAGCAAGCAAGCCCGGCGCCGAGCGCTGCCGCGCCGTCGGACGCCGCTTCCGACGACAATTCGCCGGTGCCGCGCGACAATATTCCCGACTGACGTCGCTCCCGGCCGCAATCAGCCCTTGTCGGTCGGGGCGGGATTCTCGGACGGTTCCGGGCCTTCGCGGCTGCGCAGCGACTCGGCGGCCTCGGGTTCGAAGAAAGCCTCCGCCGCAAGGGCCGCGGCTTCCTCCGCCGTCGGCTCTTCGCGCAACTGGGTCACGTCCTCCCCGCGCTCGATGCGCGCCGCCTCATCGTTGTTGCGGGCGATAATGACGGTGATCGAGGTCTCCACTTCGGGATGCAACGAAAGCGGCACGTTGTGCCGGCCGATCGTCTTGATCGGTGCATTGAGCGTGATCTGATGACGGCTCACGTTGAAGCCGGCGGTCGCAATCAAGCCGACGAGATCGCGCGGCGAGACCGATCCGAAGAGCTGGCCCGCTTCCGAGGCTTGGCGCAGAACCGTGAACTGCTTGCCGTCGAGCTTCTCGGCGATTATGGCCGCCTCGCTTTTGAGCACGAGCGAGCGCGCCTCAAGCTCGCTTTTCATCGTTTCGAAACGCGCCCGGTTCTCCGCCGTGGCGCGCAGCGCCTTGCCGCGCGGCAGGAGGAAATTGCGGGCGAAGCCGTCCTTGACGCGGACCACGTCGCCCATCTGGCCGAGTCTCGAGACCCGTTCGAGCAGGATCACTTCCATCCCGATTTCTCCTTTGCCGGCCGGCGCGTCGCCGATCGGCGCGCCGCCGCCGGGTCCGCTCAGCGGATCACGTAGGGCAGCAGTCCGAGAAAGCGCGCGCGCTTGATCGCCTTGGCAAGTTCGCGCTGCTTGTTTGCCGAGACCGCGGTGATGCGGCTCGGTACGATCTTGCCGCGTTCCGAGACGAACCGCTGCAGCAGCTTGACATCCTTATAGTCGATCTTCGGCGCGTTGGCGCCCGAGAACGGGCAACTCTTGCGCCGGCGAAAGAATGGCCGGCGTCCGCCGGCCGATTGCGGCGAAAAGGCCATGGTCACTCCTCCGTCGTCGTCGCCGCTTCGAGGTCCTCGGCGCCCTCGCGCGGGCGCCGCTCGCGGTCGCGGGGACGCTCGCCGCGCCGCTCCTCGCGGTCACGGTCGCGTTCGGCCCGGCGCATCATGGCGGACGGGCCCTCTTCGTGCTCTTCCACCCGGATCGTGAGGTAGCGCAGCACGTCTTCGTTGAGGCGCTCCAACCGCTCAATCTCGTTGATCGCGGCCGGCGGAGCGTCGAGGTTCATCAGCGTGAAATGCGCCTTGCGGTTCTTGCGCAGCCGGTAGGCGAGGGATTTGACGCCCCAATATTCGGTCTTGGCGACCGATCCGCCCAGTCCTTCGATGACGCCCTTGAGATGCGCGGTCAATTCCTCGACCTGCTGCGCGCTGGCGTCCTGGCGCGCAAGGTAGACGTGTTCGTAGAGTGGCATGGTTGCCCTTTCCGTCGTTGCCCTCGCCCGCTCCCGGCGCCAAGCCCCTCGAGCCCTTCGGGAAAGGCTCGAATGCTCTGAAGGCGGGGACACCGGACGCCGGACCGCAAAGTCCTACCGTGCCGAAGTATCTGTTGGCGCGGCCGT
Source organism: Xanthobacteraceae bacterium (assembly GCA_030037105.1). The sequence goes on along the minus strand of JASHRY010000276.1, from coordinate 2,312 downwards.
CCGTTCAGCCCCCGGCCGGGGTCGAGCGGAAGGCGGTCTTATACGCGGCGGACACGGAAAGGCAAGACCGGCCGGAAACGGTCGGATGGCAGCCACGTACCGATCTCATCGTTTTCGTCCAAAAGGTGAGCACTATGATCGCAAGAGATTGTGCCCGCTGCGAAACATGCGATCAGGTAATTGCCCCCGGAACCTTGGTCGATCTACATTCGATCGCAAGCAAATATGATACGATCGATGATTAGTCGATCGATGCCGTGTGCGCGAAAATGAGATCGACAAGCATCGCCAATGCGCAAGTTTTTCCTTCATGTCGGCACGCACAAGACCGGTAGCACGGCGATCCAGGTTCAACTGAACAATCATCGTCGTCAGCTCGCGCGGCGCGGATTTCTCTATCCAAAGACCGGCATCCCCGCTCCACTTGCCGGTCACCACAACATTGCTTGGCAGTTGCGTGGCGATCGCCGCTTCAGGCCGCAGCTTGGAACCGTCGACGACCTTTTCTTGGAGATCGGCAAATCCCATCATGACGTTATCCTCTCGTCCGAGGATTTCGAATGCACGGCCGACAATCTCGGGAGCTTCATTGGCAAGCTGGAGCAACGCGGATTTGACGTTGCGCTCATCATCTACTTTCGTGATCAGGTAAGCTATTGTCGGACGCTTTATCTCGGCCTGGCCCGCCACCAACGCTACGACCGCACGTTTAGCGAGTTTCTTGCGGAATTGATCGAACACCGCCTGATCCGATGGCAGGACTGGGTGTTCACGTTCGATTATCGCGCCCTGCTCGATCAGTTGGCGTCGGCGGCGATGATTGTCGCCCGACCCTATTGCCGGGAGACCTCGGTCATCGGCGATTTCGCATCGATACTCGGATTGTCCCTTTCCGACACAACGACGGATCCTGACTTTAGAATTAACATGGAGGAGCCGGTCAGCCAGTCGCTCGCCGCGTTTTATCGCAACCGCACCGGCTGCGATATCAAAAGAAAGTGCGCCGCGACAATGCGGGCGATTGCGGGAGCTTTCGATGGGGTCGATATCGATCTCGGCCTTGCCGCCAAGCAAAAACTGATTGCCGCGCTCGAACCTTCAAACCGCTGGATGGATGAGCGCTATGGAATGCCGACGTTGGCCGGTATGGCACGGGATATGGCCGCGGCGGACTCCTCGCCGAACTCTAGCCTTGATTTGGAAGCCGTATTTTCGCTGGCCACGCTCGATCTGATCGATGAAATGAGTCAATCGGAGTCGCGGCGCAAACGGTGGGCGTTCGGACGCGGCCGGCGGTGAACCGTCGCCACCCGGTTCAACGGCGCGACGGGTCCTTGGGAGTTTGGATCAGCTCGGCGAGCCGCGCCGCGAGTTCAACGCCCGGCGGATCTGCGTTGCGTTCGCGCGAGCCGAGGGCGCGTTGCGCAGCTTCTGCAACTCGGCGAGCAGGATGTCGAGGCTTTGGCTCAAGAGGCTATACCGGAATGCCGGATCGCCGCGCACGCGAGCTCGGCCTCGGTGAGGGGCGAAAATGCACTCATGAGAAGGGCTCATACGCGGCTTTCCTTTGGCCGTCATCCATGTCTTGCGAACGGCCGAGACTACAATGACCGGTTGTCGTTTTCTTACTCTGTCGCCTCCTTGACACTGGCGCGGTCGCGGTATCTTTCGCCCCTTCCGAGGGGTAGGTAATGGCGGCCGCGTTCGTTTTTCCCGGCCAGGGCAGTCAAGCCGTCGGCATGGGCATGAAGCTCGCGGAAGCCTTTGCGCCGGCGCGCGGAGTCTTCGAGGAGGTTGATGCGGCGCTCGGGGAGCGGCTCAGCGAGATCATCTGGAACGGGCCCGCAGATGCGCTCACCCTTACCGAGAACGCGCAGCCGGCGCTCATGGCCGTCTCCATGGCGACGCTGCGGGTACTTGAAGCGGAGGCCGGCCTCGATCTGGGGCGCGATGCGGCTTTCGTCGCCGGCCACTCGCTCGGCGAATACTCGGCGCTCGCCGCCGCGCAAGCGCTCACGATCGCGGATGCGGCGCGGCTCCTGCGCGTGCGCGGACGCGCCATGCAGAAGGCCGTGCCGGTCGGCGTCGGCGCCATGGCGGCGCTGTTCGGGGTCAAATTCAGTGAAGCCGAAGCGATCGCGGCCGAGGCCGCCGGCACGGGTGTCTGCGCCGCCGCGAACGACAATGGCGGCGGGCAGGTCGTCTTGTCGGGCGAGAAATCGGCCGTCGAACGCGCGGTCGAGATCGCCAAGGCACATGGCGTGAAACGGGCGATGATGTTGCCGGTCTCCGCTCCGTTCCATTGCTCCCTA
>JASHRY010000275.1 GCA_030037105.1 Xanthobacteraceae bacterium | reverse complement strand
CAGCGGCAGTGGCTCCAGCGGTGGCTATGGCGGCAGTTCTGGCGGTGGCGGCGGCGGCAGTTCCGGCGGTGGTGGCAGCGGCGGTGGCGGCAGTTCCGGCGGCGGTAGTGGGGGTAGTGGCGGCGGTTCTGCTGGCGGTGGCGGCGGCAGCAGTTCCGGCGGTGGCGGCGGCGGCAGTGGCAGCGGCTCGGTTACTCTGTCGAACTAGGCATGATCCGGAAAATGGGAATCGGTTTTCCGATAAGATCATGTTCCACCAAAGAGCATGACCCGGAAAAGTGGGAACCGGTTTTCCGAAAAGAGCATGCTCCACCAAGAATCTGGAACACGGTCGAGCGCGATGGCGATCATTCGGACGTTTCAGAATCCGCAGCAGCGGGAGGCTGAAAGCCAACCTATGTCAGCACCCGTATCGGCTTGCCGTCGAGGAAGGCGCGGATGTCGTCGACCATGCCGGCGAAATATTGCCGATAATTCTGCTCGACGACATAGCCGAGATGCGGCGTGAGCACGACATTGTCGAGCGTGCGCAGCGGATGCGCGAGCGGCAGCGGCTCGACGTCGAAAACGTCGAGGCCGGCGCCGGCGATGCGCTTTTCGCGCAATGCGGCGATGAGCGCTGCCTCCTCCACGATCGGGCCGCGCGAGGTATTGATGAGGTAGGCGCTCGGCTTCATCAGGCCGAGCTCTCTGGCGCCGATCAGGCCGCGCGTGCGCGGTGATAATTGCAGGTGAATGCTGAGCACGTCGGCGCGGCGGAACAGGTCGTCGCGGCCGACATGCTCGACGCCCGTTTCCTTGCACCTCTCCGGCGTGAGATTCTGGCTCCAGGCGATGACGTTCATGGCCAAGGCGCGCCCGATCCCGCCCATGCGCGCGCCGAGCCGGCCGAGGCCGAGGAGCGCGAGCGTCATGCCTTCGAGGTCGAGGCCGATCGTGGTTTGCCAAGCGGCGCCGGCCTTGAGCCGCGCGTTCTCATAGCCGATGCGGCGGGTGAGTTCGAGGATGAGGCCGACGGCGATGGCGGCGGTTGCCTGACCGAAGCCGGGCGTGCCACAGACCACGACGCCGCGCGCCTTCGCGGCTTGGAGATCGATGGCGGCGTTGCGCATTCCGGTCGTGATCAGGAGCTTGAGATCGGGGAGCGCGTCGATCACCGCGCGCGGGAAGGCGGTGCGCTCGCGCATGGCGCAGACGACGGCAAAGCCCCGCAGCGCCGCGACGACCTTGTCGGCGGAGCCGAGATGTTGGTTGAACACCTCGATCTCCACGTTGCCTTTGACCTTCGACCAGTCGGCCATGGCGAGCGCGACGTTCTGGTAATCATCGAGAATGGCGCAGCGCAGCGGCATGTCTTCCTCGTTCCGGGGCGGGGCAAGAACGACAGCATAGCATCGTGCGCGCGGCACGGCGAAAAGATTTATTTTATGACCGGTTGGGAGAAGGCAAATCCATTCGCTTAAAGCGATCCCGCGCGACGAAGGCTGTCTTATTTTAGCTAGCCGCATTGACTATTCCGGCGCGCGATGGCGAGATCAATGCGTTCGGTTGACGTCGAATGGATCGCGCTATTTGAGAGCTGATTGACGCGGCAACGTCTTTCGAGCGCCGCGGAGGGTTTTAAATTGGCGATGAAATCGGCGGGCGATGCGAAGTGGCATTGCTCTTGTTGTGGCGTTTTGTGAGGAGTTCGGGAATGATCTTCTTCTGGGCTGAGACGCCGGACGGTTGGGGCATTCCGGGAATTCACGGCCCTTTCGCCGAGGATGAGATCGACGGCTACGTTCAGAGCGGCGTCTATCTGATAAGAGGCAAGAGCGAGAATCTGCTCATCGACAGCGGTAACTGGACACTTCCGGAATACGATAGCGGGATGGGCGCGTTTCTGGTCGAGCGATTGGACCGCGAGAAGAACGACCTCAAATACATCTTCATCACTCATTTTCATTACGACCACGTCGGCAATGCGCTCATGCTGAAGAAGCGTTACGGAGCGACCGTCGTATGCCACCCCCTGGATCGGCCGATCATAGAAGATCCGATGCTGGTGACGAGGCGGGAGAACATAACCCGGTTCGGAACGACGCCCGAGGCCGTATTGGAGGACTTCAATCTTAGGCCGGGCGAGAGCTTCGGCCTGTCCGATCCGGCGATCGTGAACAAGTATTGGAACCGCCCCGTCGAAGTGGATCACACCGTGGAGGATGGCGACGTTCTCGACGTCGGCGGACTGAAGCTCGAGGTCGTCCACCTGCCGGGGCATTGTCCCGGCCACATCGGGCTCTGGAATCCGAATACGCGCACGCTGTATGCGGGCGATGTCATGCACTATCCGACGCCGCTCGGTCCGTATCCGATCGGCAACGCCAAGGCGCATGCGCGCTCGATTCAGCGCTGCCTGGAATTCGAGCCGGAGCTGCTGCTCGAAGGCCACGGTCTCTCGGCCTATTCGCAAGCCAGTTCGCGCCGGCGGCTCCTGCACATGCAGGCACAGCAGCGCGATACGCACCGGCGCGTGCTGACTTGCCTCGATCGCGCCAAGAGGCCCCTGACCATCAGCGAGCTTCTACCGGAGGTCATGCCGATCAAAACCGAGCTCGATTACGCCGTTTCGACCGGGGTCGGAGAACGGCGTTGTTATGCGGAAGCATGCATTCAGACCCACCTGTTGTGGCTCGTCGAGGAGAACAAGGCGCAGAGGGTGAAGCAACAGGGCGGGATTTTATTCGCCGCCACTGGCGCATGAGCCGAAGCGACGCAGCGTAACCTGGAGAAGACAACGATGAGAAAGCGACTGATTCCGAGCTGGTTTCCGGATTATTCACAACAAACGGTCGTCGACAGATATATGGGCGAGCTGGATTGCCACGGGCTGTCCAGACGCGAATTCCTGGCGCTGGCCTCGTGCAGCGCGGTGGCCGCGGCAACGGCGGCGGGCCTCGGAATCCCGGCCGTGGCGGTTGCCGACGAAGGCGGTAAGATTGCTCATTTGCTCATGACGGAGCGGCTGGAATACTGCGTGAATGCGGACGCCGGCGCTCACCAGGCCGCCAAAGCGCTCGGGATGGCCATTACGTCCGTGGACGGGCAACTCGATTCCGAGCGGCAGCTCGACCAGTTCCAGCAGCAGCTCGCGGCGGGCGTCAGGGGCGTTATGCTGCATGCGCCCGATGGCGGCTCGATCAAGCGCATCGCCCAGTTCGCCAACCAGAACAAGGTCTATCTCGACAATACCTGGGGTACGCTGCCTTGGTTCACTCCTTTCGACGCCGGCGACTACTACACGATGTATGCGGTTCCCGAGGAATTTTCCGCCGAACGCGGCGTTACGGAAGAAGTCTGCAGGGCCGTGACGAGCAAATTCGGCGGCGGCGACCTTGTTGGCGTCACCGGTGTCGAGGGCAACTCCACGGATATTATCCGATCGCGAGGCCGCGATGCCGCGATAAAGGGTTTTCCCAAGATCAAGCTTGCCGGACAATTGCCGGGAAAGTGGAACCGCGAGGATTCACAGAAGGCAATGGAGGCGCTGATCACGCGATATCCGAAAATCGTTGGGGTCATTGCGCAGAATGACGATGTGGCCGACGGCTGCGTGGCCGCCTTGCGCGCGGCTTCGATACGACCCGGTACCGATGTCTTCCTTTGCGGCGCCGACGGCACGACGCACGGCGCCGAAGCGATCAAACGGGGTACGCTGCTGGCGACCAGCGCCAACGTGCCGACGTATATGGGCGCGCTCCTGTCCGCTCGCCTTTATGACGTCATGCATGGCTGGAAGCCGCGGGCGGCGGAGCGCATGATGAGTTGGCGCTCGGTCACCATGACTGGATCGAACGTCGATGCCTACATCTCGCGCTACGTCAATAACGGCGGCGTCGAGCCCTTCGATTACCGGCGGATTGCCAAGGTCCTGCATCCGCATGATTGGGACCCGCAGGCGGAGCTGTTTCCGATGGACATCGATCTCGAATGGGGAGGAATTCCAAAGCCGCAGGGATGGACATATCCCGCCGCGTACGTCAGCTCGAGGGCGAGCGGCGAAGCAAAAGCGGTCCGCGAGGAATATGCGAGCCACTATAAGATCAAGTTCTTCGACCCGTCGCCGATGAAGAAGGCCTGATTCGGGATTGCATCGAATCCAGCACATGCCTTGTCGGCCGACATTGCGCCGCAGGGCTGCGACAAGTGGACGTTCCACGTGGCGGCTGACGTTCTTCTCAGGGTCGAAGGACTTTCCAAGACATTCGGCGAGTCGCTGGTGCTCGACAATGTCGGCTTCTCGGTGGCGAGCAACAGCATCGTCGGGATAGTCGGCGAGAACGGCGCTGGGAAATCGACGCTGTTCAACATCATTTCCGGAATCGTGCAGCCCGATCAGGGCCGCATTGAATTCCGAGGGGGAGAAATCCGCCCGCGGAACTACAAAGAGGCAAATCTTCTCGGCATTTCGCGGGTGTTTCAGGAGCAGGCGCTGATCCCGAATATCGCCGTGTACGAGAACATCCTTCTGTCGCATGAAGGCTATTTCGCGCGATTTGGACAAGTTCTTGCCAAGCAAAGAATGATCGAGGTGGCGCAGCGGATCGCCGACTCCATGAAACTCGACATCGACGTGCGCCGGCGCACGAGCGATTATGATTTTTCCAAGCGGCAATCCATAGAGATCGCCCGCGCCTGTTTGGTCCCTCGCGAGGTGCTGTCAATATCCACTCCGCTTATTCTGCTGGATGAGCCCACCTCGGCACTGGAAAAGTCGGAGGAGGAAGCGTTTTTCGGGCTGGTTCGGACCATCCGGGAACATGGCTCCGTCCTCTTCGTGTCGCATCGGCTCGGCGAGGTGCTGAGCACCTGCGACCTGATCCATGTGTTGAAGGATGGCCGCCTCGTTGCAACCGTCAAGCCCGCGAAAACCGACGAGCGCGCTCTTCATGGACTGATGGTCGGTCGCGAGCGCGACGCCGATTACTATCAGGAGGCTGATCAGGGGCGGATCGCCGACCGTCCGGCCGTGCTGGAGGTGCGCGGTCTTTCGCTCCCGGAGTCCTACGAAGACGTCTCGTTCGACGTCCGCGAAGGAGAGGTTTTCGGGATCGGCGGATTGCTGGATTCCGGGAAGTCGGCTTTGGGTAGGGGAATCGCCGGGTTGCTTCCGTCGAAAGCGGGCACGGTGAGAATGGCGTTCGAACGGCCGATACGGCCGGAGTTTCGCGACCTCGTTGCCCAGGGACTCGCTTATTTGCCGAGCGAAAGGTTGGCGGAAGGAATCATCCTGCCGTTCCCGATCGCCTGGAACACGTCGCTCGCCGGAGGAGGGGATATATTCTCGACCCGCTTGGGCTTCTGGCGCGCCGGCCGCGAGGATCGCGTAACCCGCCGTTACATGCGTGAGCTTGGCGTAAAGGCGCTCGGCCCGCGATCATCGTGCATGACGCTCTCCGGCGGCAATCAACAAAAGGTGGTGCTGGCGAAATGGCTTTGCCGTTCACCTCGCGCGCTCATTCTTGACAATCCGACACGCGGGATCGACGCAGGCGCCAAGGAAGAGGTGTATAAATTGATCAGACAACTCACCGCGTCCGGCGCCTGTGTCATTCTCATTACCGACGAGTTGCTCGAGCTGATCGGACTTGCGCACCGGATCGCGATAATGCGAGCCGGGCGATTGACCAAAGTCCTGGACGCGTCGCCCGAGGACAAGCCGAGCGAACGAGAACTCGTCGCCCTCATGCTTGGCGCTTGACCGGCGCTCTTGTTCGACGGTTGGAGGGGATTGTGGCGACGCAGGAAATTGTGGCGGCAATGCGTTGGCCGAGGACGGGCGTGCGGGCCGCGGTTGGCGGCATATTGCCTGTTCTGGTCGTGGTGTTCTTGATCGTCGCCTTCTCGGTATCCAGCGGCGCCTTCCTATCGTTCCGGAACCTGACGGCGGTCGCGAGCCAGGGAAGCATTCTGCTCCTGGCCTCGACCGGTGCGACCTTCGTCATCCTCATGGGCAGCATCGATCTGTCCGTTGGCGCCATCGTGCTTCTCGTCGGCGCGGTGGTCGTCACCGCGATCAATGGCCTGGATCTCGGCCCTTCCGCGCTCGCTGTCGGCGTGGTGCTGGGAACGTTGCTGGGTTTGGCGAACGGAATGGTCTTCGCCCTGGGGCTCATTCCGTCGTTTGTCACGACCTTGGGCAGCCTTTCGGTATTTACTGGAATCGCGTTGGAGCTGCTCCAGGGCCGTGCGCTTCAGTACAATTCGCCGACGTTCGACGAGCTCGTGATCGGGCAACTGGTGCCTCATTTTCCCAACGTGGCGCTGATCGCAATCGCACTCTGGGCGGCGATGGTTCTGGTCTGCTTCAATACGCGCTTCGGGCGGTATATGTACGTGATTGGCGGTGGAGAGGCGGTAGCCAAAGCGTCCGGCGTGCCGGTGGTCAGATACAAGATTTACGCTTTCATGATCGCCGGAGCTTTGGCCGGAATCGCCGGCACGCTCGCCGTGGCAAGGGTCGGCGCCGCCGGACCGACGCTGGGCACGGATCTTCTTTTGAACAGTCTCGCCGCCGTGGTGGTCGGCGGAACGTCACTTTCAGGCGGAGTGGGCGGCGTCCATCGTTCGCTGCTCGGCGTACTCATCATAACGATACTGGACGACGGTCTCAATCTGCTCGGGGTCAATCAATACGCGCAAATGATCATCAAAGGTCTGGTCGTGATCGCAGCTGTGCTTGTGAGTCAGGACCGCAGCAAGGCCGTCATCGTCAAATAGCGGTGGCGGCATGTTGCTCGTGCATGGCGCGGTTTTTGGCCGTGCCCGCCCGGCGTGACGGCTTGGCGTTATGCGCGGGCCGCGGCGGTCCCGCCCCGGCTCGACTCCGCTGTTGCGGCTCCCGGGGAGGCGGAGGTCGTGGTGCCGGCGCGCTTGGCGCGCCATTTCGGGCCGGGCCCGCGCATATAATGCAGTTCCGGCCGGTAGGGGTCGAATATATTCCCGAATGTGCGCCACAGCTCGCGAATAGCTTTGGCGAAATCACTCGCCATGACACGCTCCTGCGTCCCGCACCCGCTTGTTCGCGCCGTCGCGCGCGATCTGACCAAAGACGCGGGTTTGCCGCAGAATGTCGGCGAAAAATCTTTAAAATTTGGTGTGACGTGGACGTCGGCGCGGTCCATTCGCGACGCAAATATGATCAGACTTTACCAAGCCTTGCCGCAATCCTGCGGGCCGAAACGCGCGACGACCGGTTATTCCCGGGCCGTTCGGTAACGCCCGATGCGCCAGCGCTCCTTGCCGCCGGCGTAAGGCGTCGCTACATGAGCGCCGGATTCTCCTGAAATGAGCGTTTTGCGGTCGCGACGCGGCGCGCTGGGCGCAACGGCGCAAGCGAGAAGGTGGGGCGCCCAACCTGAGACCAAAATGGCACGTCAATTCATCTATCATATGCAGGGGCTCTCCAAGACCTATCCGGGTAACCGCAAGGTCCTGGAGAACATCAACCTGTCGTTCTACCCCGACGCCAAGATCGGCGTGCTCGGTGTCAACGGCGCCGGCAAATCGACCCTGCTGCGCATCATGGCCGGGCTCGACAAGGAATTTTCCGGCGAAGCATGGGCGGCGCCGGGCGCAAGCGTCGGCTACCTGCCGCAGGAGCCCCAGCTTGATGCGGCGAAAAACGTGCGCGACAACGTGATGGACGGAGTTGCGTCGCAGCGGGCGATCCTCGACCGCTACAACGAACTCGCCGCGAACTATTCCGAGGCGACCGCCGACGAGATGACCAGGCTGCAGGACGAGATCGAAGCCAAGGGGCTGTGGGATCTCGATTCCAAGGTCGACCAGGCCATGGAGGCGCTGCGCTGCCCGCCGGATTTCGCCGAGGTCGCGCGGCTCTCCGGCGGCGAGCGTCGCCGCGTTGCGCTCTGCCGGCTGCTTTTGCAACAGCCGGACCTGCTCCTGCTCGACGAGCCGACCAACCATCTCGATCCCGAATCGGTCATGTGGCTCGAGGCCCATTTGCGCAATTATCCGGGCGCCATCCTCCTCGTTACCCACGACCGCTATTTTCTCGACAACGTCACCGGCTGGATCCTTGAGCTCGATCGCGGCCGCGGCATTCCTTATGAGGGCAATTATTCGTCGTGGCTCGGCCAGAAGCAGAAGCGGCTCGAACAGGAGGGCCGCGAGGAGGAGGCGCGCCGGCGTACGCTCTCGCGCGAGCAGGACTGGATCGCCGCCTCGCCGCGCGCGCGGCAGGCGAAGTCGAAGGCGCGCTATCAACGCTACGATGAGCTTTTGGCGAAAGCCGCGGACAAGGGAACGCAGGGCGCGCAGATCGTGCTCCCGGTGGCCGAGCCGCTGGGGCAGAAGGTGATCGAATGCGAGCGTCTGCGCAAAGGCTTCGGCAACAATCTGCTCATCGACGATCTCAGCTTCCGGCTGCCGCCGGGCGGCATTGTCGGCGTGTTCGGCCCGAACGGCGTCGGCAAGACCACGTTGTTCCGGATGATCGTCGGCGCGGACAAGCCGGACGGCGGCACGATCAGCGTCGGCGAATCGGTTCAGCTCGGCTACGTCGATCAGTCGCGCGATACGCTCGACGGCACCAAGACCGTGTGGGAGGAGATTTCCGGCGGCCTCGACCAGCTCCGGCTCGGCAAGCGCGAGGTCAATTCGCGCGCCTATTGCGCCGCCTTCGCCTTCAAGGGCGCCGACCAGCAGAAGAAGGTCGGCGAGCTCGCCGGCGGCGAACGGAACCGCGTGCATCTCGCCAAGATGCTCAAGTCGGGCGCCAACGTGCTGCTGCTCGACGAGCCGACCAACGATCTCGACATCGACACGCTGCGCGCGCTGGAAGAGGCGCTCGAGGATTTCGCCGGCTGCGCGGTGATCGCCAGCCACGACCGCTGGTTTCTCGATCGCCTCGCCACCCATGTGCTCGCCTTCGAGGGCGACAGCCACGTCGAATGGTTCGAAGGCAATTTCCAGGACTACGAGAAGGACAAGATGCGCCGCCTCGGCGTCGACTCGCTGGTGCCGACGCGGATCAAGTATAAGAAGTTTTCAAGATAGGTGGACGTCGATGGTCGGGCGCTCATGAACGCGCGGCGCTGTTCTGTTGGGCATTCGGATAGGGCGGCCGCCATCATTAGAGCCGGCGAGAGCTGACGGGAAATATCCCACGATCCGCTGGACATGCCGGCGGACAGGCCACTGGCGGCTGCGGAAGGCGCGTGCGAACTTTGGGGCTATGGCCGAGGCGGGCGCAAACGAGGACACAAACGGCCTGCGCGCGGGCGAGGTCGCCGTCGAACTGCCGGCGCGGTTCGACGCCGCGCTCTATTACATCGGGCGCATCCGCACGCCCTGGCAACGGCGCGAAGATTGTCCGAAGAATCCGCGCGAATCGGATGCGGTGTGCAGCATCGAACTCGACCCGCGATGGGTCGAAGGGCTCAAGGGTCTGGAGACCGTGAGCCATGTGGTGGTGCTCTATTGGATGGACCGGGCGCGGCGCGATCTCGTGCTGCAGGCGCCGCACCATTATGCCGAGCGCCGCGGCACCTTTGCGCTGCGTTCGCCGGTGCGGCCTAATCCGATCGCCGTCTCGGTGGCGCGGCTCATTCGCATCGATGGCAACAGGCTCTCGGTCGTCGGGCTCGATTGCGTGGACAACACGCCTCTTCTCGACATCAAGCCCTATTTCGCCTCAACCGACTCGGTGCCGGAAGCTGCCGTCGGCTGGCACGCGAGAAACAGACGCTGATTCTTCTCCTCCACGTTTGCCCTCTGAGGAAAGCGACTTGAAGGCGGGCGAAAGTCGCGCCGAAGCGCGCCTCAGAACAGCGGCGGCATTTCGCCAAGCGGTAGCAGACCGAGAAAGACCAAGCCGTCGGCGAAGCGCAGCGGCAGCAGGATCGCCGGTTTGTTGTCGATCTCGGTCGGCTGGCCCATCTTCTTGAGGTTTTCGATCAGGCTCGCGTTCGCCGTCTCGCGGACTGCCTCGCCCAGTCCGGGCATCAGGCGATTGAGAGCGTTTGCGCCTTGCCGGGAGGCGCCGTTCGCGCCGGCCAGCCGGTCGACGCCGCGCTCGATCGCCCGGTCGAGGCCCAAATCCGGGACGATGTGCTCGATGCCGACGATGGCGATGCGGATCAATCCGTCGAGCCTGCCATGGGCGTTGATGCTGAGATTGCCGATGCCGACGATAAGGGCGTCGCCGCGGGCGATGCGCAGCGACTTGATCTCGATGCCGCCGCCCGCCGTCTGCATCTCGCGGAAGCGATCGGCCCAGGGCTTGGGCGAGAGGTCTCTGAGACCGCGCAGCACCACGTCGATCTCAGCCTCGACCGGATGCGCGGCCAAGGGATGCAAGGGCGGCGCCGTCGCCGCCGCAAGGCGCAGAACGGCCTCGATCACCGGATTGTTGTGCGGCGAGCCGGAGATCATGCGGCCTTGCAGCTCCGCGCGTTCGGCCGCGAACAGGATCGCCGCGCCGGGCGCGCCTTCGCGATCGAGACGAGGCGTGTCGAGACTCACCGACACGCTCTCCGGGTTGGGCGGCCGCCCGCGCACGGTGAGACGCGCGTGCGACCAATTGGCGATGAGACTCGGCGCCTTGTCCCGTTCCGCCAGCGTCAGTGGGCCGGTGATATCACCGATCAGCCGCGTCGGATCAAAGACTCCGGCCGCGAAGGTGACGGCCGTCGCCCTTGCGGTGAATTGTGGCCGGTTATTCTTGATTTCGGCGACGGCATCGGCGCAGCGCGCCTCGATGCGGAACGGAAATCCGCCGATCGCCTGCGCGGCGCAAGAATAGACGCGACCGGCGGCGGCCTCCCTTTCTACCCATCCGGCGAGCGTGCGGTCGGCGATCGCGGCGGCGTCGTACCAGAGCCAGACCCATGCGAGAGCGACCACAATCACGATGGCGAGCGCAACGAGTACCGCCCGCAGCCGTCGGCCCCGTCCGGCGCCGGAGCGCCGGCGGCGCGCAGCTTGGCCCTGCGGTCGCATCATATTGAGGGGGGATTCGCCCGGCATCGTCGCTCTGCGCCTGCCGAGTGCGGCGGTTCAGAGACGAGAGTCGCAGACCCGCGCCATTGTGCCGCCTCGGTCATCCTGCTAGGCGAGCCGAAGTCGAGCCGGGAGTCAAACGAGGGTGAAGACCGCGGCAGATAAGAACGGCACCGAGGACCTTTGGGTGTTCGGCTACGGCTCGCTGATGTGGCGACCCGGCTTCGATTTTCTCGAGCGCGTGCCGGCGCGGCTCGTCGGGTTGCACCGGGCGCTCTGCGTCTATTCGTTTGTCCATCGCGGCACGCCGGAGCGGCCTGGCTTGGTGCTCGGACTCGATCGCGGCGGCATGTGCCGCGGTATCGCCTTTCGCGTCGCCGCCGCGGCGCGCGCCGAGACCGTCGCCTATTTGCGCGCCCGCGAGCAGGTCACCACGGTTTATCTGGAAGCGATGCGGCGGATCGAGCTGGAGGAGGAAGAGCGGCGGCAGGTGCGCGCGCTCTGCTTCATCGTCGACCGCAGTCACGTGCAGTATGCCGGACGGCTCACGCCGGGCGAGTGTCTGCATCACGTGCGGCAGGGCCACGGCCGCTCCGGCCCCAATCGCGACTACGTGCTCGAAACGGTCCAGGCGCTGGAAGCGCTTGGCTACCGCGAGACCGACCTGCACCTCATCGCCGAGCGCCTGAGCTCAGGAGTCAGTGGTCAGTAATCAGTAATCAGATCAGGTGCGGGGAAAGATCGAGCGTTCTGATTACTGATTACTGATCCCTGCTTCCGCGACGAGCCGCGCGGTCGCTTCCTCCAACACGTTTTGCAGGCGCAGGAGGAAGGTCCGCTTGTCGAGCCCGGGCGGGATCGGGTCGAGGACTTCGACCAGCACGGTGCCGGGAAGGCGGCGCGGCGAGCGCCGCGGCCAGAACAGTCCGGAATTGAGAGCCACCGGCACGCAGGGCAGGCCGGTTTCGCCGTAGAGATAGGCGACGCCGGAGAGATAACGGGGCGCGGCGCCGGGCGGTCGCCGCGTGCCCTCCGGAAAGATCACGATCTGCCGCGCGCGCTTGATCTCCTGCTGCGCCAGCGCGCTCATGCGCGCCAGCGCCGCCATGGGGCTGCCGCGGTCGATCGGAATCATTCGCGCCTTGCGGGCAAGCCAGCCGAACAATGGAAGCCACATCAACTCGCGCTTGAGAACGAACGTCGGATCGCTCAGGATCTCGAACAGCGCGAACGTCTCCCACAGCGATTGGTGCTTGCAGGCGACGATGCACGCTCCTTGCGGAATCTTGTCGCGGCCGCGCCATTCAACGTCGATGCCGCAAACGATCCGCAACAGCCACAGCGTGCTCCGGGCGTAGGCGCGCAAGACGCCGAGCAGGAACGAATGGGGAAGCACGATGGTCGGCAGCGCGACGATCATGCGCACGATGATGTTCGCGTAGAACAGCGCGTTGAAGAGAAGCGAGCGGGCGAGAACGGAATGATTCACGTGATCGCCGTCAGCGCGCTCGCGCGTCGGAAACCCGATCGCTTCCGGCTTCGGCTGCGACCGAGTCGAAGCGCATGCGCATCTTGGCGAGAAGGTATTTGAAATATTCCGACAGGACCAATCTGGTGGTGGCGCCGTTCGACCACCACGGCTCGATGCGCAAGCGGTCGGAGACGACCGGATAGGGGATGAGCGCCACGTCCGGCAATTGGTGCGCGATCTCGGCGAGCGCGCGCGGCATGTGATAGGCGGAGGTGACGATAATGAGCGAATGGAAACCGCGGTCGGTGGCCCAGCGGCGCGTCTCCACCGCGTTGCCGAGCGTGTTGAGCGCCGAATAGTCGAGATCGACGCAACAGGCCAGAATGCGGTCGTAATCGACGACCTGGCGGGCGATGTCGGCCGTGGTGGTCCCCGGATTGACGCCGGTGATGAGCAGGCGCTTGCCGCGCCCGGCGGCGAGCAGTTCGAGCGCCTCGGTGACGCGCGCGGTGCCGCCGGTCAGCACCACGATGCCGTCGGCGCCGCGCTCAAGCACGACCTCGCCGCGCGGCAAAATCCCGATGAAAGCCATGAAGCCGACGACGAGCGCGATGCCGCAGAGGACGGCAAGCTTGAGAGCAACCGAAGTGATGCGCCGCGTTCTGACGGCGCCCCTAAGGCTGAGCATCGCGCGCCTCCCCGGCGCCAAGTTCCGCCCCGACGGCCGACATCGGCGTCGACCTCGCAACCGGCGCGAATCATTACCGCAATTCCGGCGGCAAGTTGATCGTTTCCCGGACCTTCAATCAATGATCGCCAAGGTGCGGTTGACGGTATGGCGCGAGGCCAAAGCCGTCACCAGGGCCATGAACACGATCAGTGCCAGGATCGCCAGGTAGCCGGCGACGCCGATCGAGATAGCCCCGATCAGGGCGGCGATCTCGTCGCCTCCCGGCGTTCCCGTGAGCCACGCGTTCGCCGCTTCCGCGACGCCGAACAATAAAATCGCCGTCCCGCCGCCGATCGCGGCGCCCTTGAAGCCGAGCATGAGGAAATGGCGCTGGAACTGGCTGCCGACGAAGCCGTCAGTGGCGCCGACATAATGCAGCACTTCGATGATTGGTCGGTTGGTCGCGATCGCGCCGCGCGTGGCGAAGGTCACCGAAAGCACGGTCGCGGCCAGCACCAGGACAAAGACCGCGATGCCAGCCGCCACCGCCGTCCCGGCCATGGTGCGCATGCGATCGATCCAACGGCGGTGATCGTCGAGGCTCGCCGGAGGAACCTGTGCCGCGAGCGTCTTGCGCAACGCGGCGAAATCCGGCTTGGCGCCGGGGAAGAGCTTGACCACGATCAGGCGCGGTATAGGCAGCTCGTCGAGGGGAAGGCCGCCGCCGAGCCACGGCTCGACGAGCCGCGCCGATTCCTCCTTCGTATAGGCGCGCACCGCGGCAATGCCGGGAGCCGCGCGCGCGATCCCGAGCGCCTTGCTCACGTCCGCCTCGATGTCGCGCCCCGGCGCGGGACGAACCTGAATAGTCACTTCGCGGGCGACGTCGGACTGCCAGTCGCTCGCGGCGCTCATGACCAGCATCACCGCTCCGGTCGTGAGCGAGGCGAGAAAGGTCATGATCGCCACGACCGCGGCGAGCGAGCGCCCGGCGATCGAGCTTTTGGGAATGATCGGCGCGCCGAAATGCGGCGCGCGAGTCAGCAACGGCGGCGCGTCCAAATGGTCCCATGGCTCCGCCATGGTCTCGACCGGGTCAGTCGTAGACATGCAGGCGTCCCTCGTGCAGGACCAACCGGCGGGCGTCGAACTCGTCCATCAGCGCGATGTCGTGGGTGGCGATGACGACGGCGGTGCCCGTTTTGTTGAGTTCGACGAACAGCCGCAGCAAACGTTGGCCGAGATTGGGATCGACGTTGCCGGTCGGCTCGTCGGCAAGCAGAATTTGCGGGCGGGCGATCACCGCCCGGGCAATGGCGGCGCGCTGCTTCTCCCCACCGGAAAGAACCGGCGGCAGCGCCCCCATGCACTCGCCGAGGCCCACCCATTGTAGCAACTCGACGATTTCCGCGCGGTACTGGGATTCTTCCCTGCCGAGGACGCGCAAAGGCAATGCCACGTTCTCATAGGTGGTCATGTGGTCGAGCAGTCGGAAATCCTGAAATACGATGCCGATCCGCCGCCGCAAGGTGGCGCGGCCGTCCTTGCTCAGCGTCGCGGCATCCTGGTCGAACAAGGTGATCAGCCCGCGGGTCGGCCGCAACGACAGGAACATCATGCGCAGGAGAGAGGTCTTGCCGGCGCCGGACGGTCCGGTGAGGAACTGGAACGAATGCCCGTCGACGCCGAAGGTGAGGTCGCGCAGGATCTCGGGGCCGAGCCCATAGCGCAAGCCGACATTCTCGAACCGGATCACGCCGTCCCTCTGGGAATCCCTGCCGCAAGCTGCGGTGGCCGACTGATTCGCCCTTCGACAAACTTATCATCCGGTTGCGGGGAGGGCTTGGGGTCGGCTTCGCGCCCGCTTGGTTTCCAATTCGTTAACGGATCAGGCGCTAGGTTCGCGGCGAAAGGTAACGCGCTCCTGATTCGCCGATGCTGATCGTCTGCCCAACCTGCGCTACCTCCTACAATGTGAAGCCGGCAAGCCTGCTGCCGAGCGGTCGCCGTGTGCGCTGCCCGCGCTGTTACACGGTCTGGCGCGCGGCGCCGAGCCTTGCCGAAAAGCTCCTTGCCGCCGCCGCCGCCATCGGCCCCGCGCGCACCGTCGCCGAGGGCATGGCGGAGCGGTCCGGCGTCGGGTGGATCGCCCAACTCCCCGCACAAAACCTCGCGGCGCCTGCCGCAGAAGCGGCGTATGACGTCGTCTCGGTCGATGCTGCCGGGGACCAAACGCATGACGAGGCGTTGCCCGCGAGTGATCAATCTTCGGCAGTGACCGAGGCGCACGAGGCGCCATCTGCGCCAACCGAGGGCGAAGCTTCCGCCGGGCAGACGCGCGAGTCTGCCGAGGTGGAAGCGCCGCCGATCGCGCCCATCGATATCGACGAGGGGCGATCGCCGGTCAAGATCGCCGCTGCGGTTGTCGAGCATCAGGCCGCGCCGCGCGAGGATATCGAGACCGTTGCACCGCGGCGGTATCGGCGTACTGCTAAGCGGCAACTGACGTTTTGGCCGTTGTCGCGCCTGCAAACCGGCATCCTGGCGCTCATTCTGATTGACGCCTTCCTCCTCGGCTGGCGCAGCGAGGTCGTGCGCGCCTTGCCGCAGACCGCTTCCCTCTATGCCGCGATCGGCCTGCCGGTGAACCTGCGCGGCCTCATCTTCGACGGCGTCACCACCGCTACCGAGCAGCACGAGGGCGTGCCGATCCTCGTGGTCGAAGGACATATCGTCAACAAAGCCGCCAAGGCCGTGAACGTGCCGCACCTCAAATTCATCCTCCGCGACGCCGTCAGGCAGGAAATCTATTCGTGGACCGCCGTGCCCTCGCGTCAGGTATTGCCGCGGGGCGCAGCCATCTCGTTTCGCGCCCGGCTCGCTTCGCCGCCGCCGAAGACGCGCGACGTGCTGGTGCGTTTCGTCAACCGCCGCGACCTGTTGGCCGGAATGTACTGACGCCATGGCGCGCATTCTCATCGCCGAAGACGAGGAAGGGTTATGCGCGTTGTGCGCGCACTCGCTCGCCGGCTACGGCCACGAGGTCAAGACCGCATGCGACGGCAGCGGTGCGCTCGACCTGCTGGTCCGCGAGCAGGGTCGCTTCGACCTTCTCATCGCCGACATTCGCATGCCGGTCATGGACGGCATCGCGCTGGCGCTGGCCGCGGGGCGCGATTTTGCCGAGCTCACCATCCTGTTGATGACCGGCTACGCCGATCAGCGCGAGCGCGCTCACGGCCTCGACGCCATCATTCACGATGTGCTCGCCAAGCCGTTCTCGGTCGCCGCGCTGCGCGACACGGTGAACGAAGCGCTGACGGTCAAGGCGCGCTGAGGCAATCCCGGCTCAATTGTCATCCGCCGCCGCATAAGGCCGCGGCAGCGGCGCGAGCTTCAGATCCGGGTGCGGGCGGCCGAAATCGGGCGCCGGCGAATCCTGCCCGATCTCGACGATGCCGCGGCGGATGGCGCGGGTGCGGGTGAAATGTGCGAACAGGGCATCGCCGTCGCCGCGGCGGATGGCGCGGGTGAGCTGGGCGAGGTCTTCGTTGAAGGTGCCGAGCATTTCCAGCACCGCGTCCTTGTTGGCGAGGAACACGTCGCGCCACATGGTCGGATCGGAGGCGGCGATGCGGGTGAAGTCGCGAAAGCCGCCGGCGGAGAATTTGAGCACCTCGGAGCGGGTCACCTCGGCGAGCTCGTCGGCGGTGCCGACGATCGTGTAGGCGATGAGATGCGGTAGATGGCTGGTGATCGCCAGCACCAGGTCATGGTGCGCGGCCGGCATGGTCTCGACATTGGCGCCGAGCGCGCGCCAGAACGCGGCCAGGCGCTCGACAGCGGTGGGATCGGCGCCTTCGGGCGGGGTGAGAATGCACCAGCGGCCGACGAACAGCGTCGCGAAGCCGGCGTCCGGGCCGGAATTCTCGGTGCCGGCGACCGGATGCGCCGGCACGAAATGCACGCCGGCCGGAATGTGCGGCGCCATTTTGCGCACGACCGCCGATTTGACGGAGCCGACGTCGGAGACGATCGCGCCGCGCTCAAGATGCGGGCCGATCTCCGCGGCGACCGCGCCGCAGGCCCCGACCGGAACGCAGACGATGACGAGATCGGCGCCCGCGACCGCAGCGGCATTGCTCTCAACCACCTGGTCGGCGAGCCTAAGCTCGGCGACGCGCCTGCGCGTGGCGGTGGAACGCGTCGTCGCCACGATCATGCGCGCGACGCCTTGGGCGCGCGCCGCGTGCGCGATCGAGGAGCCAATGAGGCCCATGCCGATCAAAGCAAGGCGGTTGAACAACGTTGCGGATTCGGTCATGTGACTTCTCCGCTTGCTCCGCGGGCTCCCTCCCCCCTCGTGGGGGAGGGCGGGGGAGGGGGGTCATTGCTCGCGCGATCGGAGACATCACCCCTCTCCCGACGTGCTGCGCACGCCGGGCCCCCCCGCAAAGGGGGAGGCAACCGCGAAAGCATTTCGCTCCGAAACCTTTCTATTACGCCCACGATCCCAAAAACTCTTTCAGCGCCGCGACGACCAAACGGTTGGCTTCCTCGGTGCCGACACTCATGCGCAGCGCGTTCGGCAGCTTGTAGGGGCCGAGCCGACGCAGGATGAGACCGCGCGCGGTGAGGAAGGCGTCCGCCTCCCTGGCGGTCCGGCCCTTCGCTTCCGGAAAATGGATCAGCAGGAAATTGGCGGCGCTCGGCGTCACTTTCAGTCCGATCCGTCCGATTTCCTGATTGAGCCAGCCGAGCCAGCGCGTGTTGTGCTCGCGCGCGCGCTCCTGGTGGTCCAAATCCTCGATCGCCGCGACGCCGGCGGCGATCGCCGGCGCATTGACGTTGAACGGGCCGCGAATGCGGTTGACGGCGTCGACGACGTGGGCGGGGCCGAACATCCAGCCGAGCCGTAGCGCCGCGAGGCCGTGAATCTTGGAGAACGTGCGGGTCATGACGACGTTCTCGTTGGTGGCGACAAGCTCAATGCCGGATTCGTAGTCGTTGCCGCGGACATACTCCGCATAGGCGGCGTCGAGCACGAGCAGCACGTGCGCCGGCAGGTTGCGGTGCAGCCGTTTGACCTCGTCGAAGGAGATGTAGGTGCCGGTCGGATTGTTCGGATTGGCGAGGAAGATAACCTTGGTCTTCTTGCCGACGGCGGCAAGGATAGCGTCGACATTGGCGGTGTAGTCGGTCTCGGGCGCGGCGACCGGGCGCGCGCCGGCGCCGAGCGTCGCGATCGGATAAACCAAAAACCCGTGCGTGGTGTGGATCGCGTCGTCACCGTCGGCGAGATAGGCGTGCGCCAGCAAATTCAACAGGTCGTCGGAGCCCGCCCCGCACACGATGCGATCCGGATCGAGCCCGAATGCACGCCCGATCGCCGCGCGCAGCTCGCTCGCGGAGCCGTCGGGATAGTCCTGCAAATTCGCGGCGACGGCCTTATAGGCGGCGACTGCACGCGGGCTCGGCCCGAGCGGCGTCTCGTTCGACGACAGCTTGAATACCTTGGCCACGCCCGCGGCTTTGCTCTTGCCGGGCACATAGGCCTCGATCTCGAGCACGCCGGGCCGCGGCTGGGGGCGCAGGACGCTCATCGTTCATTCTTTCGTTCCTCCCTTTGGCAGGGAGGATGATTACCCTTTGTGCGGCACCGTATAGCGGGTCGCGTGGCTGCCGACGAGGGCTCTCGAACGGATTGAGGCGCCGGTGCCGACGAGGGCTGCGGCGACCGCATCAATGCCGCCGCGCTCGACGGAAACGAGCAAGGCGGCGCCGTCGAAGGCGCGGTCGGGGACCGCTATCGCGTCGGCAAGGCCGGCGAGGCGATCGACCGAAGCCGCGCTCCAGCCGGCGATCCGCACGCTCCACACCTCGGTTTCGGTCACCATGGCGTCGGCGGCCACGCGCGAGATGACGAAGACCGGCATGGCGGCCGGATGGTCGGCGCGCTCGACGAACGGCAGCCGGGCGATGATCTTCGGCGCGGCGGCGAATTCGAGCGCCGTCCACCACGGACCGGCGCCGGCGATGGCGAAGGCGGGAACGAGGCCGAGATCGCCTTTCGACTCGGTGACCGCGGCGACCACGCTCGCCGCCCCCATATGCGGCACGAACGGCACGGTGAAGCCGAAATGGAAGCGCGCGGAATCGCGCATCAGCGCATCGCCGGTCGAAAGGTCGGCGTGCACCGAGAACGGCGCCTGCACATAGGTGAAGGTCGAGATGATGACCCGCCAGATGCTTTCCGCGGTGTCGAGCGGCAGGCTGCCGTGATGGCGCTGCACCAGGCGGCGCATCATCTCGGCCTCGCGCGCCGGGCGGAACGCGGAGCCGGATTCCTCGGTCCTCTTCACCGCGATCAGTCGGTCGATGATCTCGCCGCGTTCGATCAGGAGCGCGTGCATCGCCTCGTCGATGCGATCGATTTCACGGCGCAGATCGGCGAGCGAAGGTTGCGGCGAACGCGGCGGTTTGGGCATGGCTTCGATCGGGGCTTAGCCGGCGGATGCGGCTCGATTGATAGGTGCCGCGGCGGCCGAAAGCAAAGAGAAATCAAAGAAAACGTTGACACCGGCAGGGGGCGGCCTATTTACGGCCCTTTGACCGCCGCAGCGCGTGGCGGCCGCCCGCAGGAAGACGGCATGGCCGAATTGAATGCCACGTTCGATCTTGCCGACCGCAGACGCGAAGCGGACCTGCCGCATTCGCCGGTCGTGCGCTTTGCGCCGAACAGACCGCTGCGGCTCGATGCCGGAATCGAATTCAGTCCGCTGCAGATCGCCTACCAGACTTACGGTGCGCTCAACGCGCAGCGCAGCAACGCCGTCCTCATTTGCCACGCGCTCACCGGCGATCAGCACGCCGCCAGCACGCATCCGGTCACCGGGAAGCCCGGCTGGTGGGAGACCATGGTCGGGCCGGGGCGGCCGATCGACACCGAGCGCTATTTCGTGATCTGCCCCAACGTGGTCGGCGGCTGCATGGGCTCGTCCGGGCCGGCGTCGACCAATCCGGCGACCGGAATGCCGTGGGGCCTCGACTTTCCCGTCATCACCGTGCGCGACATGGTGCGCGCGCAGGC
>JASHRY010000274.1 GCA_030037105.1 Xanthobacteraceae bacterium | reverse complement strand
GACGGCCCGCGCAACGTGTTATGAGTTGCTACGCATGATGTAATACGGGCCACAACGAGCCGCAATACGCCGCCAACCGACGGCAAAACGTGTCTAATGGATGTGACTAACTGGCGAAATTGCGGTGTACAATCAACGCCTCGGAATGCAGCGGCGAAGCAATCCAGACTTCTTGCTGGATTGCTTCGCTGGGCCTGTCATCGGACCGCGCGACTTCGCGCGGGTCCGTTGGCTCGCAATGACGATTTGACCTAAAATCATCGCGTTCTTAGTTAACGGCCGATAGATTCGAGTTCCACCGGCCTCGGCGTCTCGTCGAGAATGGCCGCCTCCTTCTCAGAGGCGGCGGCTTTGGCGCGTGTCAACAGCGAATGCAATGTCGGGTTCGGCCGCGCCACGATAAGGCACTGGAAGCCGAATAGTGTCGGCCGCAGCTTGACCGCGATCTTGGCCGCCCGCATCAACAGGCGACCAAAGCGCGAAGATTCGAATACGAATGGCAGCGGCGGAACGATGCCTTCGCTGCGCTCGACGGTAAAGCCCGCCGAGCGCAAGATGCGCCGGAACGTCGCGAAGGTGAATAGACGCCTGTGGGTCAGATCGAGAATGCCGCGCCGGCCGTATTCAAAGCGACCGCACAGCAGTAACAGGCGCATCACTAAGAAACCCATATTGCCGGTCGTGAAGATCAGCTTGACGCCGGACCAAGGCGCGGCAATGCGCCGGAGTTGATCGAGAAAATCTTCCGGTGAAGCCAGGTGCTCCACGACATCGAGTGCCAGCACGTAGTCGAACGCGGCGTCACCAAGGTCGGGAATGCCTGCATCCAGATCCGCCTGGATGAAGTTATCAAACCGGGAGGCCATTGCGCTGCGCTCGATGTCGATCCCGGTGACGGAGCAATTCTTGCGCTCTTTCAGCGCAGCGCCCACGGCGCCGAGACCGCTGCCGAGATCGAGCACGCGGGAACCCGCCGCCACGAGGTCGTAGGCGCGGCTGTGCGTGCTGTCGAATTCGAGCTTGGACGGATACCGTCGGCCGGCGGACGGCCGCGCACAATCGAAACGGCGGTCATAATACAGGCAGAACCGCTGAAGATAGGCTCGCAGCGACGCGCGCAGCACATTGCCCGCATATTTCATGCCGTTCACCCGGCAGATTTCGTCGCCGTAATAGGTCGGGATGAGATGTTCGATGATCCGCTCTTCGGCGAACAGCAACTGGATGATGATCTCGGTGTCGAAGTGGAAATCATTGGTGTTGCGTTCGAAAGGAATCTGCCGCAGCGCCCGGGTGGAATAGACGCGATAGCCGGAATGGAACTCGCTGAGTTTGGTGCCGAGCAGACGATTTTGGCAGGCCGTCAGGATGCGGTTTCCGCAAAACTTGTACAGCGGCATGCCGCCCTTCAATGCCGCCCGTGGATCGAGCATGCGTGAGCCGAAGACCGCGCCGGCGGAAGAATCGCGCAGCACGCGCACGAGCGTCGGCAAAAACTCCGGGGCGTACTGGCCGTCGCCGTGCAGGAGCGCGACATAGTCGAAGCCGTTTTCGATCGCGTAATGGTATCCAATTTTTTGATTGCCGCCGTAACCCTGATTCACCGGATTATAGAGTACGGTCAGCTTGAAGGGAGCGGCCAGCGAACGAGATAGATCGAGCCCGACTGCAAATGTCCTATCCTGCGAGCCGTCGTCGATTGCTAATATCTCGACGTCGAATTCGTCGGCTAACGAGCCCGGGATCCGTCGAATGACCTTTTCGATGGTCGATTCGGCTTGATAAGCAACGATAAAGACCAGCAGTCGAGGCAACTTCGACATCACTTCCGTCTCGGCAGACGAAAAGCCTCAATCAGTCTAGCAAGCGGCGCCGGAACCGATCAAGAACTGGCCGCTGTCGAGCGTAAAGAAGAGCATGTCGTTGGGCGCTCAGCACGCTCTGCAAGCATTGCGAAGCGTGAATCCGGCCGCCGCCGTTCTGATTTGAAATCCGCCGGCGTGGTCGTATAAGTTGCTCGCGCGGAGCGGTGCTCCCGCATCGGCTGGAGGCAAGCGGCATTGGCGGCGGACGGAACCGATCTGGTCACCGGCGGGGCGGGCTTCATCGGCAGTCATCTCGTCGATCGGTTGCTGGCGCTGGGCCGCGCGGTGCGCGTGCTCGACAGCTTCGTCGTCGGCCGCCGCGCCAACCTTGCCCGGCACGCCGGCCATCCGCGGCTTGAGATCATCGAGGCCGACGTGGCCGACCCTGCCGCGGTCGCCGCCGCGGTCGAAGGCGTCGAGCGGATCTTCCATCTCGCCGCCCGCGCCGACATCGTTCCCTCGATCCAGGAGCCGGAGGCGTATTTCCGCGCCAACGTCGATGGCACCTTCTGCACGCTCGAGGCCGCGCGCCGCCACGGCGTCAAGCGCTTCGTCTATGCCGCCTCCTCGTCCTGCTACGGCATTCCCCCGACCTACCCGACCGCCGAAACCGCGCCCGCCGATCCACGCTACCCCTACGCGCTCACCAAGTATCTCGGCGAGCAACTGGTCTTGCACTGGGCAAGGGTCTACCGGCTGCCGGCGGTGTCGCTGCGCTTCTTCAACGTCTACGGCCCGCGCGCCCGCACCAGCGGCACCTATGGCGCGGTTTTCGGCGTGTTCCTGGCCCAGCTCCTGGCCGGGGAACCCCTCACCGTCGTGGGCGACGGCGAGCAAACCCGGGACTTTACGTTTGTCAGCGATGCCGTCAACGCGTTGATCGCGGTCGTCGAAAGTGACAAAATTGCACAGATTTACAACGTGGGGAGCGGTCATCCGGTCAGCGTGAACGAACTGGTGCGACTCTTGGGATCGCCGCCCGTGGTGCATATTCCGAAGCGGCCGGGGGAGCCGGATTGCACCTGGGCCGACATCTCCAAGATTCGTCGGGAGCTCGGATGGGAGCCGAAGATCGGCTTTGCCGAGGGCGTGCGGGTGATGCGGGAGCATATCGACTATTGGCGCGACGCGCCGGTGTGGACGGTGTCGCGGATCGCCGAAGCCACGTCTGATTGGTTTCGCTTTTTGCAGGCGGATCACGGGGTAGGGGGGTGAAGATGGGATCAAACGTTGCAAAACTGATCCCCCAGCCGCAACCCCGCCGACCAGGCAGCCCACTGGATAAAGTCAGAACCTTGGCCGAGGTGGCAGCGATCTGCGATCAGAGCCGCCGCGCCGGGCTGATCGTCGTCCAGGCGCACGGGACCTTCGATCTGCTCCATCTCGGCCACGTGCGCCATCTCGAAGCCGCCCGCAAGCTCGGCGACGTGCTGATCGTTACGGTGACGGCCGATCGCTTCGTCAACAAGGGGCCGGGCCGGCCGGTGTTCACAGACAAGCTGCGCGCGGAGATGCTGGCCACGCTCGAATACGTCGATTGGGTCGCCATCAACGACGCCGCCGACGCGGTGAGCGCGATCGAGCGCATCCGGCCGTCGATCTATGTGAAGGGGCAGGACTACCAGAATCCGCAGGGCGACATCACCGGGAAGATCACGCTCGAGCGCGAAGCCATCGAGGCGCACGGCGGGCGCATACATTTTACCGACGAGGTGACGTTCAGTTCCACCGAGCTGATTAATCGCCACCTCAATGTCTTCGAGCCGCACATTCGTGAGCACCTCGACACGCTGCGCCAAAATGGCGGGCTCGACGAGCTGTGCGATCTCATCAACAGCGTCGCCGACTACCGCGTGCTCGTCGTCGGCGATGCCATCATCGACGAATACCAGTACGTGCTGCCGATGCACAAGACGCCCAAGGAAAGCATGATCGCGACCCGCTATCAGGATCGCGAGCTGTTCGCCGGCGGTGTGTTTGCGGCCGCCAATCACGTGGCTTCGTTCTGCAAGCAGGTCGATATCGTCACCTGCCTCGGCGAATTCGACAGCCACGAGGATTTGGTCCGGCAGAGCCTCAAGCCGAACGTGCGGCTCAAGGCGTTCAGGCGGGCGGGAGCCCCGACCACGCTCAAACGCCGCTTCGTCGATCCCTCGTACATGCGCAAGCTGTTCGAGGTCTACTTCATGAACGACGAGCCGCTCACGCCGGACGTGCAACGGGAAGTCGACGACGCCATCGCGGCCGCGATATCGAGCTACGACGTGGTGATCGCCACCGATTTCGGCCATGGCTTGATCGCGCCTTCGTCGATCGACGTGCTGACCGGCAAGTCGCGGTTCCTGGCCGTGAACACGCAGAGCAACAGTGCCAACCTCGGCTACAACCTCATCACCAGGTACCGGCGCGCGGATTACATCTGCATCGACGCGCCGGAGGCGCGCCTCGCGGTGAGCGATCGCCTCTCGAGCGTGGGCGATATCGCGCGCCGGCTGGCCGAAGAACGCATTGATTGCTCGAAGATCATCATCACGCAGGGCAAGCACGGCTGCGTCACCTTCGAGGTCGGCGGCATCGTCCATACCATCCCCGCTTTCGCCAAGAACGT
>JASHRY010000273.1 GCA_030037105.1 Xanthobacteraceae bacterium | reverse complement strand
ACGCGTATCCACTCGTGGTCTGTCGTGAACTTCAGCATCGCACTGGCTCTCCCGGGCGCAATTTCAATTGTGTTTGTAGCGGTGCGGGATGAATGGTATCTCGCTGACCCGTAGCGGAATCCGCTTACCGCGGACTTCGGTGAAGATCCGCGTGCCTGTTGTCGCGAATTTGTCATCGACATATCCCATGGCGATCGGCGCACCCACGCTTGGGCTGAAGCCGCCAGACGTGACGGCGCCGATATTGGTCGGCGAATTCGCATCCGCGTACAGAAGAGCGCCGCCGCGCACGGGCGTCCGATCGTCGACCCGGAGCCCGACGCGGCGGCGCTGGACGCCTTCCGTCAGTTGTCGGAGCACGATTTCGGCGCCAGGAAATCCCCCGGCCCGCGCGCCACCGGCGCGGCGGACTTTTGCGATCGTCCATTCGAGTGAGGCCATCACGGGAGTTGTCGCTGGATCGAGATCGCAGCCATAGAGGCAGAACCCAGCTTCGAGTCGTAAGCTGTCACGCGCGCCGAGGCCGATCGGCATCACCGCCGCATCGTTGCAAAGCATGTGCGCGAGCGTCTCGGCGCGGTCGTCCGGAACGCTGATTTCATAGCCGTCCTCACCGGTGTAGCCGGAACGCGACACGACGCATTCGACGCCGAGGATGCAAACCGCCCGCACGTCCATGAAGCGCATCCCGACGACTTCGGGTGCAAACCGCGCCAGCACCTTTTCCGCGAGGGGGCCTTGCAGCGCGAGTAGAGCGCGGTCGAGCAGGAGCTCCACAGTGGAAGTTGCGGAAAGATGATTGCGTAAATGCGCGAGATCGGCGGCCTTGCGGCTTGCATTGACCACGAGAAGCAGATGATCGCCGCGGTTCGCGATCATAAAATCGTCGAGAATCCCACCGTCGGCATTAGTAAACAGCGCATAGCGCTGGCGGCCTGTGGCGACACCGATAACGTCGACGGGAACCAGCTTTTCCAGAACATGCGCCGTCTCCTCCAGGAGCCCCGAAATCGGACGCAGCGCGATCTGCCCCATATGCGAGACATCAAACAGTCCCGCGCCGCCGCGGGTGTGCCGGTGTTCTGTCAAGATGCCGGTTGAGTAGTTGACCGGCATTTCGTAGCCGGCGAACGGCGCCATGCGAGCGCCGTGTTCGAGGTGGAACGCATAAAGCGGCGTTCGCAGCCCGGACTCGGCTTGCCGGGTCTGGCTCATGGACGCCACCGCCCATTTGCCGGCGTCGGACAAAAATCAAAGCAAAGGGGAAATTCAGGTCGCATGGGGACACCTTTTGGCGGCATCGCGCCGCTTTGGTGCCCCATCTGTTTATTTGCCTGAGAACGTTATCCCTTCGGCGGGCGCAACGCGCGCCTCTCTCCAGAGAGTCTCATCAGTCGCGGTTCTTTTGCCTGAGAGTTTCCGGGGCGGTTGCTCCTTCGGCGTCGGAAGACCGATCTCTCCCACGACGATGTCGTTATTGGACGATGTTAATGCCTGTTTTTGGCTCGAGCGGCCTCCATATTGGAATCACCTGCTTGTATAGTTCACAATTTATTCGACTCAACATTTTTATCTTAGCGCACCCGCTCCGCCGATCAAATGCCCTATTTGTCACGGCCAACAGCCCATAATATTTTCACTTCATCAAGCGCCGCGCCGATCACGGTGTTGTATTCTTTCCTAATTTTAGAATATAATCCTGCATCTATTAATTGAGTCTTAACAATATACGATCATTACGAGTAGGGATGAGAAACTATCCGTCTTTCGCGGCTCTGGGCCCCTGTCCGACGCGGCGGTCCGTTCGCCATCGCCGGCGTGATCTTTGTCGTGGGATTCGTGGCGGGTGCAACGGTCAGGCCATCGCTATGGCCGCATGCGGTGTCCTCCATCGAGTCTGCGCACGCGGCTGTGCGTGGCGGCGCGCCGATGCCGGCCGCTGGCACTGTCCCGCAAAGGCTCGATCCGCGCTTTACCTATCCGGCCGACGTGCTGCGCGTGATCGACGGCGACACTTTCGAGGCGCGGGTGCGTGTGTGGCCGGGGCTCGACGTCGACACCAAGGTGCGTCTGCGCGGCGTCGACGCGCCGGAGCTACACGCCCGCTGCGCCGACGAGTATGTCAAGGCGCAAGCCGCGCACGCCGCGTTGGAAACGATCCTGGCAGAGGGCGAAGTCGCGATTTCACGGGTCGGTATCGACAAATATGGCGGTCGCGTCGATGCCGCCGTCGCTACCCGCAGCACCGCCGACGTCTCCGCAGCCCTCCTCAATGGCGGCTGGGCACGCAGCTATGATGGCGGCCGGCGGAAGAGCTGGTGCTGATATCAGGGAGCGGGTCTCAGCTGTTCAGGTATCGGAACGCGCCGGCGGCGAACACGACCGTGCCGGTCCCGTCGGTCGTCCGACGCCGGATATTCCGATCCCCTGATTACCGGGTCACCACCACCGGGGTGCCGACGCCGACCCGATTGTAAAGGTCCTCGATGTCGGAATTGTACATGCGGATGCAGCCGTGCGACACGAAGCCGCCGATCAACGCCGGGGCGTTGGTGCCATGGATGGCGTATTCGCCGCTTCCCAGCGTCATCGCGGCGACGCCCATCGGATTATGCGGCGAGCCGCCGGGGATCACGTGCGCGCCCGAGCGGCTATGGCGCCTGATCGAGAGTGGCGCCAACCACGCCGGATGTCGGTACTTGCCGCTGATATAGGACGTGCCCGCCCATTGCATGCCGGCGCGGCCGACGCCGACCGGATAACGCAGCGCCCTGCCGCTGCCGAGCACCAGATAGAGCCGGCGTTCGTGCGTCTTCACCACGATGGTGCCCGGCATATAGCCGTCGCTCATGGAGACCACCTCGCCGCGCGCCTGCGCCGGCCGCGGCGCCAGCGCCAGCAGGCCGAGGGCGGCCGCGACCGCAAGCAAGACTTTCCCCCGCATTATTGCGATCCTCAACGCCCAAATCTCGACACTCGATCGCCGCGTCGTCGTGCGCTCACCGAGCGCAAACCATCATAGTCGGACGCGCGGCTTTCCCCCGTATCTTCCGTGCAACACGGTAAAATTTTTGCAAATTGTCCACTCCTATTCGCATCGTAAGCCAAGGCGAGGCAACAGCGCGTCCAGGAAAAGTGGGAACCGGTTTTCCGTCCGGACGCGCGACAATACAAAACTTAGAGCGGGATAACGATGCGAAGATAAGTCATCCCGCTCTAAAAGACACGCCGCGTTATGCGCTCTTTCTGTTCTGCCGGTTGCTGACCAGATCGTCGACCACGGCGGGGTCAGCGAGCGTCGAGATGTCGCCGAGATTGCCGAATTCGTCCTCGGCGATCTTGCGCAGGATGCGGCGCATGATTTTTCCCGAGCGCGTCTTCGGCAGGTTGGGCGCAAACTGCACGAGGTCGGGGGAGGCGATCGGCCCGATCTCCTTGCGCACCCAGTTGACCAGTTCATTGCGCAGGTCCTCCGTCGGCGTCTCGCCCGCCATCAGCGTGACATAGGCGTAGATGCCCTGTCCCTTGATGTCGTGCGGATAACCGACCACGGCGGCCTCCGACACTTTGGGATGCGCCACCAGAGCCGACTCGACCTCGGCGGTGCCCAGGCGATGGCCGGCGACGTTGATCACGTCGTCGACGCGGCCGGTGATCCAGTAATAGCCGTCTTCGTCGCGGCGGCAGCCGTCGCCGGTGAAATACTTGCCGGGATAGGCTTTGAAATAGGTATCGACGAAGCGCTGATGGTCGCCGTAGACCGAGCGCATCAGTCCAGGCCAGGCATCGGCGATGCAGAGGTTGCCGGTCGCCGGCCCTTTGAGCACCTTGCCTTGATCGTCGACCAGCTCGGGAACGATGCCGAAGAACGGCCGCGTCCCCGAGCCGGGCTTGAGCCGCGTCGCGCCCGGCAGCGGCGTGATGAGAATGCCGCCGGTTTCCGTCTGCCACCAGGTATCGACGATCGGGCAGCGGCCGTCGCCGACCACGTGATAATACCATTCCCATGCTTCCGGGTTGATCGGCTCGCCGACGGTGCCGAGGAGCCGCAACGAAGCCCGCGAGGTCTTCTTCACCGGCGCATCCCCCGCCTGCATCAGGGCGCGGATCGCCGTCGGGGCGGTGTAGATGATGTTGACTCGGTGCTTGTCGACCACTTCCCAGAACCGCGACGCGCTCGGATAGTTGGGTACGCCCTCGAACATCAGCGTGGTGGCGCCGTTCGCCAGCGGCCCGTAGACGATATAGCTGTGGCCGGTGACCCAGCCGACGTCGGCGGTGCACCAATAGATGTCGCCGTCGTGGTAATCGAACACGTACTTGTGGGTCATGGCGACATAGACCAGATAACCGGCGGTGGTGTGCAGCACGCCCTTGGGCTTTCCGGTCGAGCCCGAAGTGTAAAGGATGAACAGCGGATCCTCGGCGTTCATCTCTGCGCACGGACATTCCGCAGTCACCATCGCCGCGGCTTCGTCGTACCAGACGTCGCGCCCGGGGCTCATATCGACTGGCGCGCCGGTGCGCCTGACCACGATGACATGATCGACGCCGCCGACTTTGTTGATCGCCGCGTCGGTATTGGCCTTGAGCGGCACCCTACGGCCGCCGCGCAAGCCCTCGTCGGCGGTGATGACGACGTTCGACTTGCAGTCCTCGATGCGGCCGGCGAGCGACTCCGGCGAGAAGCCGCCGAACACCACCGAATGAATGGCGCCGATGCGCGCGCAGGCGAGGATGGCGTAGGCCGCCTCCGGGATCATCGGCATGTAGATGGTGATCCGGTCGCCTTTCTTGACGTTGCGGTTGCGCAGGACGTTGGCGAAGCGGCAGACGTTTTCATGCAGCTCGCGATAGGTGATCTTCTTTGAAACCTTCGGATCGTCGCCTTCCCAGATGATGGCGACTTGGTCGCCGCGCGCGGCGAGGTGGCGGTCGATGCAATTGTAGACGGCGTTGGTGGTGCCATCCTCGTACCATTTGATGGAGACGTGATGCGGGTCGAACGAGGTGTTCTTGACCTTGGTGAACGGCTTGAACCAGTGGATGCGCTTGGCCTCGTCGGCCCAGAAACCGTCGGGATCGGCGAGCGAGCGCTGGTACATTTTTTTGTATTCGGCGTCATTGACGAAAGCCCGCTTCGTCCACTCGGCGGGAACCTCGTAAACCTTCTCCGACATCTCCTCCTCCACTCGGCGCGCCGGAGCGCACACTATCCTCGCGGCCGCTATTATGCGATGGGGCAAAGCTCCGGGACAAGTCGCCGCCCCGCGACGCGATGAGGCACCGCGGGAGGCGGATCGAGCGCTCGGGAAGAACACCGGCAGGGTGAGCCCCTCGGCCGAGCCCACGAGGCGGGTCGGCCCAGGCCATCCGTCGTTCGATCCCTGCGCAGGGATGACTATTCGAAGACAAGTCATCCCGCTCTAAGTCGCCATGCCACCCATCCGGCAGACGATCCGCCACTCTTCGGCCGTCACCGGCTGCACCGACAGCCGGGCATATTTCACCAGGGCCATGTCCTTGAGTTTCGATTCCGCCTTGACGGCCGCGAGCGTGACCGGCTTCGGCAGCGGT
Source organism: Xanthobacteraceae bacterium (assembly GCA_030037105.1). The sequence continues at coordinate 7,565 of JASHRY010000273.1, read as the reverse complement.
TCGACCGCCGCGGTGGTCACCGCGACCCACGGCTCGCCCGCTTTTGCGGTCGGGTCGTGATAGGCTTCCTCGATCACTTCGCCGATGCCAACCACCCGTTTCTCGACGCCGGTATGATAGAAGAAGAATTTTTCGCCCTTCTTCATCTCCTTGAGGTGCCGCCGCGCGGTGAAATTGCGCACGCCGCTCCAAGGCTCGCCCTTCCCCCCGCGCCTGACCTGATCGTCCCAGGAAAACTCCTCCGGCTCGGTCTTCATCAGCCAATACGCCACGCGCGCCTCCATCGTCGTCCGCGGCCCGTCATGCCCGGCACAGCCCGGCCCCGACCAATGGGGGCGTCATCCTTCCGCCTTCAGGGGCCGCGCCAATAATGAGTCGATCGCCTCGTCCACGCTCGTCGTTCCGGCGAGCAGCGCGGCGACGGCAGACGAGATCGGCATATCCACGCCCCGCGCGCGCGCCATGTCCACGAGCACAGGAGCGGTGAAAACGCCTTCGGCAAGCCCGGCATGGATCGCCTCCGGCTTTTCGCCGCGACCGAGATTGACGCCGAAGGTGAAGTTGCGCGACTGCGGGCTCGAACAGGTGAGCAGGAGGTCGCCGAGGCCGGACAGGCCCGTCATCGTTTCCGCCTTCGCCCCATAGGCCTTGCCGAAGCGCACCAACTCGGCGAAGCCCCGCGTGATGAGCGCCGCCGCGGCGCTCGCGCCGAGGCTGCGACCAGCGACGATACCGGCGGCGATGGCGAGCACGTTCTTGGCGGCGCCGCCGATCTCAACGCCGCGCAGGTCGGTGGAATGGTAAGGACGGAAGCTCGCCGAACCGATGGTCCGGGCCAGCGCGGCGGCGAGCGCGCCATCGCTCGCCGCCAGCGTGACCGCCGTCGGCATGCCGCGCGCAACGTCGGCGGCAAAGCTCGGCCCGGAAAGGATCGCCGGCACCACATGGGGCATGCATTCGGCGATCACTTCGCTCATGAACTTCTTTGTCCCGCGTTCGACGCCCTTGGCACAGACGATGATGGGAGTACGGTCGGGAATCAGGCCGGCCAGCTTTTGCGCGACGCTGCGCACCGCCTGCGCCGGTACAGCGAGCAGCAGCACCGGCGCGTGCGCGGCCGCGGCGAGAGCCTCGGCAAGGGCGATGCGGTCATCGATGCGCACGCCGGGCAGAAACAGGCTCTCGCGCTTTTCCCGCAGCCGCGCGGCGTTGGCGACGTCATTCTCCCACAGCGTGACCGTTCGCCCGGCGCGCGCGCAGGTCAAGGCAAGCGCCGTACCCCAGGCGCCGCCGCCGATGATCGTGATGGGGTTGAACGCCATGATATGTTGCGCAGCGGGGGTGGATCGATGGCCTATAGGGGCAAGGCTTCCTCAGATAAGTAAAACCATTTAGTTACAATGTCTTACCGCGCAGCAATTTCGGTACGTCGCCCACCAGTCCCGCTGCTTCGCGGATGAACAGGCGCTTGAGATTGGGCACGCGGTCGACCAGGCCGAGGCCGACGTCGCGGGCAAGGCGCAGCACGGCGGACCGGTTGGAGAACAGGCGATTGAGGCCGTCGGTCGCAAAGCCCATGGCCATCGTGTCAAAGCGCCGCCAGCGTTGATAGCGCTCGAGCACATCCGCGGCGCCCGGATCGAGCCCGAGCCGCGCCGCCTCGACGATCACCTCGGCGAGCGCGGCCACGTCCTTCAGTCCCATATTAAGTCCCTGGCCCGCGATCGGATGGATGACGTGAGCCGCGTCGCCGACGAGCGCGATCCTTTCGGCGATGAACGAGCGGGCGACAAAGAAGCCGAGTGGATGTATGCGGCGGGCGCCCGCGGTCGTGATCTCGCCGAGATTGAGCTTAAAGCGCCGCTCAAGCTCGGCGTGAAAGGCGTCATCCGGCAACGCCATGATACGCTCGGCCTCGCGCGTCGCCTCGGTCCACACGATCGACGACCGGCGCCCCTTGAGCGGCAGGATGGCGAACGGACCGGCAGGGAGAAAGTGCTCTTCCGCCCGGCCGCCATGGTCGCGTTCGTGACCGACATTGGTCACGATCGCCGACTGGCCGTAGTTCCAGCCGTTGGTGGCGATCCCGGCGGCGTCGCGGATCGATGAGCGGGCGCCGTCGGCGGCGATGAGGAGCCCTGTCGAGACGGCGCTGCCCTCGGCAAGCTCGACGCGGAGGCGCCGCAGTGAATTATTGGCTAAGTCCCGCTTCTCCCCGGAAGGCGCCGCCTGCTCGGGAGAAAATTTCGCAACGGCTGCGGTTCGAAACACGACGCCTACCGCCTTCGCCTTCGCTTCAAGTGCGGCGATGAGGTGCCGGTTCTCGATCATGTGGGCGAACGGTTCGCCCGGTTCCATATCGCCGGCGAAGGTGAGGAAGACCGGCCGCACCGCGTCATCGAGCCCGCTGTCGGTGACGACCATGTCGAGGATCGGCTGCGCTTCCTCGGCTACTTTTTGCCAAACGCCAAGCGTCTCGAACAGCCGCCGCGCCGCCGCGACGACCGCGGAGGCGCGCTCGTCGTCGGCGTGGCTTGCGCCAAGCATCGGATCCGCGAGCGCGACGCAGAATGGCGGCCCAAGTGCCTGCCGAAGCGCAATCGCGAGCGCGAGGCCGGCAAAGCCGCCGCCTGCGATCAGCACGTCGATATGATCGTCCGGATGGGTCATGCGGGGCACACTGTTCCTGGACCGCAGCGAGCCGGCAGCATATAGCATCACCCCGCAATCATGCGAATTCGCCGCTGCCGGCGCGGCCGCCATCCTCGTGGGCGGCGATCGGAACTTATTCATGTCTTCCATGTCGTCCGCCATCCAAGAAGTCGTCTCGATCCTCGATCTCGAACCGCTGGAGGTGAACTTGTTTCGCGGCCGGTCGCCGCAATCACGCTGGCAACGCGTGTTCGGCGGACAGGTCATCGGCCAGGCCCTGGTCGCGGCCTGCCGCACGGTCGAGGATGTGACGGCGCGGCCGCCGCATTCGCTCCACGCCTACTTTCTTCTCGGCGGCGATCCCAAGGTGCCGATCATCTACGAAGTCGACCGCATTCGCGACGGCAGGAGCTTCACCACGCGTCGCGTCGTCGCGATCCAGCATGGTCGCGCGATCTTCTCCATGGAAGTGTCGTTCCACGGCGCGGAGGGGGGATTCAGCCACCAATTTCCCATGCCGGACGTGCCGAAGCCCGACCAGCTACCGAATGAAGCCGACGTCAAGAATCGCGGCCTGGCGCTGATGCCCGACCCGGTGCGCCGCTATTACGAGCGCGAGCGGCCGATCGAACTGAGGCCGGTCGAGTACGGCCGCTATCTTGGCGAGAAGCTCGAAGGCGGCCGTTTTCACGTCTGGATCCGCGCGACCGGCAGCCTTCCCGACGAGCCCGCGATCCATCAATGCGTGCTCGCTTATGCCTCGGACATGACGTTGCTCGATGCCGCGCTGATCCCGCACGGGCGCACCGTCTTCCACGAAGACATCATGGCGGCGAGCCTCGACCACGCGCTGTGGTTCCACCGTCCGTTCCGCGCCGACGCGTGGCTCCTTTACGCCCAGGACAGCCCGAACCTCAGCGGCGCGCGCGGCTTCTCGCGCGGCTTGATCTTTGCCGAGGACGGCACGCTGGTCGCCTCGGTGGCGCAGGAAGGGCTCTTGCGGCAGCGCCGCGCCAAGCCGGCGTAACAGAGGGCGAATTATTGTCCCATGTGAAGCAAAACGTTCGAATGACGCCCCGCGACCCGCAGCAATAAGCCACTTAAATCTTGGCCGCGATGCCGATAATGTGCGCATCGGGCCTTTGGCAATCAGCCGGGAATTTGATCCATGAAGCTCGTCATCGCCGTCATCAAGCCGTTCAAGCTCGAGGACGTACGCGACGCCCTCAATGCCATCGGCGTTCACGGCATGACCGTGACCGAGGTGAAGGGTTATGGCCGGCAGAGGGGCCACACCGAGATTTATCGCGGCGCCGAATATGCGGTGAATTTTTTGCCGAAAGTCCGCATCGAAGTCGCCGTCCCGGCCGATCAGGCCGATCAGGTCGTGGAGGCCATCAGCGCCGCCGCCAAGACCGGACAGATCGGTGACGGCAAGATCTTCGTAACGTCACTCGAGCATGCCGTGCGTATCCGCACCGGCGAAACCGACGCCGGCGCTCTGTAATGGCGTGTTTGCGGGAGCGGGGGGAAATAGGATGAGGGCGGCGTCGTTTATTCGCGCCATGGTCGCAGCCGGCGCGTTCATGATGCTTGCGGTGGCGCCCGCTATGGCCCAGCCCGCATCGCGGATTGATCCGGCGAACACCGCCTGGATGATCGCGGCAACCGCCCTTGTGCTGATGATGTCGATACCCGGCCTCGCGCTGTTTTATGCCGGAATGGTGCGCAAGAAGAACGTGCTCGCGACGATGGCGCAAACCCTGGCGGTGACTGCCATGGGCTCCATCCTCTGGGCGGTCACGGGCTACACTCTCGCCTTCACCGGTAACGCGCCGATCATCGGCACGCTCGATCGCCTGTTGCTGCGCGGCATGGGAATGGAAACGGTCAGTCCGCTCGCGAATTCCATTCCCGAAGCGCTGTTCATGATTTACCAGATGACATTCGCGGTGATCACGACCGCGCTCGTCGCCGGCTCGGTCGCCGACCGCATGAGGTTTTCCGCCTTCCTCTGGTTTGCCGCATTGTGGCTCATCGTCGTTTACGTGCCCGTCGCCCATTGGGTGTGGGGCGGCGGCTTTCTCGGGACCGCGGGGCTGCTCGATTTCGCCGGAGGTACGGTGGTCCATCTCAATGCCGGCGTTGCCGGCCTTGTCGCCGCCTTGGTGCTGGGCGCCCGGCGCGGCTATGGCACCGACAACTTCGCGCCCCACGATTTGTCGCTCGCGGTGATCGGGACTGGATTGTTGTGGGTCGGCTGGTTCGGGTTCAACGGCGGATCGGCGCTGGCTGTCGGTTCACGCGCCGTTTTCGCGATCGTGGCCACGCACCTCGCCGCCTCCACGGGCGCCATCACCTGGATGGCGCTCGAATGGTGGTCCCGAGGCAAGCCCTCCGTGCTCGGTATGATCTCCGGCGCCGTGGCCGGGCTCGGAGCCATCACGCCGGCTTCGGGATTCGTATTGCCATGGCACGGCATCGTCATCGGCCTCGCGGCGGGTTTGGTCTGCTATTGGAGCTGCACCGCGCTCAAGCTCAGGTGCGGCTACGACGATTCGCTCGACGTGTTCGGCGTCCACGGCATTGGCGGCGCAACGGGCACATTGCTCGTCGGCGTTTTCGCCGTTCGAGCCGTGGGCGGCGCCGCCGGGCTTTTGGAGGGCAACGGCACCCAGGTGCTTGTCCAACTCTACGGTATTGCCGTTGTCTTGGCCTGGTCCGCTGTTGCGACCTTCATCCTGCTGAAGGCGATTGCGGTCTTCGTTCCCCTGCGGGTCGATCCGCAGAGCGAGATGGAAGGTCTCGACGTGACGCAGCACGGTGAAGCCCTCCAATAGCGCGGGTGAGGCTGGCATGCTTGGTCGGCATCAGCCTAAGTTTTGAGCAGTGTGATTGCTCTTTGAGCGCGGAGCCCATTTCCCGCTGCCCTGGCTCCGGGGAATCGCTCCTGTAACCAGTTCCTCGACTGATCTTGGAAGTGGCACGGCGCTTGATTCCTGCACTGCGCTGATCGCGCGACCAGCTTGCTGCGGTGTCGCTCACGTGTCCGCCTGATCGATACAGCGCCGGGCCGGACCATCTTCACGGGACGGGAGTGAAGCTATGATTTTGAAGAAAATCTTGCGTACGGGGGCGTTTCCTCTCGTCGCGGTGGTTCTACTCGCCGCCGCGTTGAGCCTGACGACATTCCGGTCCTCCGACGCGCAGGCTCCGGCCGGACAGGAGGCGACGCCTGCGGCGCCGGCAGCGGCCACGGTGACCGCGGCGGCGGCCGAGGCTTCGCCGCCGGCTTGCACCGCCAAGATACTCGAAAATTGCGCGCCCAATCCGGGCAACACCGCCTGGATGCTGACCTCGATGGCCATCGTGCTGATGATGACCATACCCGGCCTTGCCCTGTTCTATGGCGGCATGGTGCGCAAGAAGAACGTCGGCGACACGGTGATGACGAGCTTCGCCATTACTTGCCTCATCAGCATTCTCTGGCTGTTCTTCACCTACAGCCTGGCCTTTCGCGCCGGCACGCCCTTCATCGGCGGACTCGACCGCGCCTTCCTGCAGGGCATCCTGAGCGACGTCGCCAAAGGCATCGGCAACCCCAATCCGCTGGCGCCAACCATCCCCGAAACCGTCTATTCGATGTTCCAGCTGACCTTTGCGATCATCACCGCGGCGCTCGTCGCCGGCTCGTTCGCCGAGCGCATGAAGTTCTCGGCCATGCTCTGGTTCATCGGGCTGTGGGCGATCTTTGTCTATTCGCCGATCGCGCATTGGGTATGGGGACCGGACGGCATCTTCAACAGTTCGAATCCCGAGGCGAAATTCCACGTCCTCGATTTCGCCGGCGGCACGGTGGTGCACGTCAATTCCGGCACCGCCGGCCTGATGGCTGCGCTGATGCTTGGCAAGCGCAAGGACACCGGGCCCGCCCATAATATGGTGCTGACGCTGATCGGCGCCTCGCTCTTGTGGGTCGGCTGGTTCGGTTTCAACGCCGGCTCCGCCGTGAGCGCGGGCATGCAGGCCGGCATGGCGATGTGCGTCACTCACATTGCCACGGCGACGGCCGGCTTTACCTGGATGCTCGTCGAGTGGATGAGGCGCGGCAAGCCGACGGTCATTGGCATCTGCTCGGGCGCCGTGGCCGGTCTCGTCGCCATCACGCCGGCATCGGGTTTCGTCGGCCCGATCGGAGCGTTCTGCATCGGCGTCGCCGCCGGCATTGTTTGCTATTGGGGCTGCACCGGCCTCAAGCGCTTCTTCGGTTATGACGACGCGCTCGATACGTTCGGCGTGCACGCGGTCGGCGGCGCGGCCGGCGCGCTGCTCACCGGCGTGTTCGCCGTCCAGCAATATGGCGGTACCCCCGGCCTGATCGAGGGCCATCCCGAGCAGGTCCTCAACCAGGCCATCGGCATCGGCTGCGTGTTCATCTACGATGCGGTGGTGACGCTGATCATCCTCAAGATCGTCGACTTGATCATCGGGCTGCGCGTGACCGAGGATGTCGAGCGCGAAGGTCTCGATCTCGCGCTGCATGGCGAGACCGTGCAGTGACAGACAACGGGCGAGACCGGCCTCGCCTTTAAGCGGCCCCGACACAACCGGGGGCCTCTTAGAGCGGGATGACTCGTCTTCGAATCGTCGTCCGGCTTCAAGCCTTGTATTGTCGCGCGGCCGGAAGGAAAACCGGTTCCCACTTTTCCTGGACGTGCTCTAGAGTCTTTTTCATTGAGCCTGAATCGATTTGGGATTCCCGAATCAGGTTGGTTCTGATTCAAGATGCTGGCTGGGGAGGAGGCCAGCATCGATGGCTCGACCCTATTCACTTGATCTTCGCGAACGTGTTGTTGCGGCGGTGGCGGCGGGCGAAAGCTGCCGCGAGGTTGCGGCGACCTACAAGGTCAGCG
>JASHRY010000272.1 GCA_030037105.1 Xanthobacteraceae bacterium | reverse complement strand
GGCGCGCGGATGGAGCCCGTCGGCGACGCTTTCATCAAGGCGATCCGCGTGCTCATCGCGCCGATCATCTTCTGCACGGTGGTGCACGGCATTGCCGGCATGGCCAACATGGCCAAGGTCGGCCGCGTCGCGCTCAAGGCGCTGATCTATTTCGAGGTGCTGACCTCGGTCGCGCTCGTCATCGGGCTCCTTGCCGTCAATCTGCTCCAGCCCGGCGCCGGAATGCACGTCGATCTGTCGCACGTCGACACGTCGAGCGTGGCGCCTTATCTGGCGCAAACCCACAGGCGGACCGCCGCGCAGTTCCTCCTCGCCATCATCCCAAACACATTCGTCGGCGCGTTCAGCGAAGGCAACGTCCTCCAGGTCCTGTTTGTCTCGGTGCTCTGCGGCTTCGCGCTGAGCGCGATGGGCGAGGCCGGCAAGCCGCTCGCCGACCTGATCGGAGCGGCTTCGCAGATGTTCTTTCGCATCGTCGGCATCATCATGTGGGCGGCGCCGATCGGCGCGTTCGGCGCCATTGCGTTCACCGTGGGCAAGTTCGGCGCCGGATCGCTGGTCTCCCTGGGCAAGCTGCTCATCGGTTTCTACGTCACCTGCCTCGTTTTCATCTTCGCGGTGCTTTGGCCGATCGCGCACTGGTGCGGCTTCAGCCTCATTAGGTTCATGCGCTACATCCGCGAGGAATTATTGATCGTGATCGCGACCACGTCGTCGGAAACGGTGCTGCCGCGCATGATCGCCAAGCTCAAGGCGGCGGGCTGCGAGGAGAGCGTGGTCGGCCTCGTCATCCCGACCGGCTATTCGTTCAACCTCGACGGCACCTGTCTCTACCTCGCGACCGCGGCGATCTTCCTGGCGCAGGCGACCGACACTCCGCTGACGCTGGCGCAGCAGCTCGGGCTCTTGGCGGTGCTGCTGCTCGCCTCGAAAGGCGCGGCCGGCGTCGCCGGCGCGGCCTTCGTCGTGCTCGCCGCCACTCTGGCGGCGGTCGGAACGATCCCGGTCGAGAGCGTAGCGCTCATTCTCGGCGTGCATCGCCTGCTGTCGCAGGGGCTCACGCCGACGAACCTCATCGGCAACGGCGTCGCGACGCTCGTCGTCGCCAAGTGGGAACGGGCGCTCGACGAGCGTCGGCTGCACGCGGCGCTGGCCGGCGCCAGCTCGCTCGACTCGGCGCCGTCTTCGCCGCCTTCGCTACGACCGTGATCGGCGTGTCGCTGTTGCCGCTGCGGACGCTTTGCTATTGCCGCCGACAATGAACTGCGAAATAAGCGAGGCCATTCCCGATTGGGCGATCGGAAGGGCGGCATGACGCCGATCATCGACGCGCATCATCACATCTGGCGCCGCCGCGACCTGCCTTGGCTCGACGGGCCGATGCAGCCGCGCATCTTCGGCCCCTACGAGCCGATCCGGCGCGACTATCCGATCAGCGAATATCTCGCCGACGTCGCCGGCAGCGAGGTGGCGCGGTCCGTCTACGTTCAGGCCAATTGGGCGAAGGAGCGGTTCGAGGACGAAGTCGCCTACGTGCAGCGCGCCGCCGACGAAACCGGCTACCCGCACGGGATCGTCGGCTACGCCGACTTTCTCGCCGCGGACGTGCGTCCGCAACTCGATCGCCTGACCAAATATCGCGGCCTGCGCGGCCTGCGCATGCAGTTGCATTGGCACGAGAATCCGCAATATCGGTTCGCGGCGGAGCCCGACCTCGCGCGCAATCCGACGCTGCGGCGCAACGTCGCCCGCCTCGCCGATTACGGCTGGACGTTCGACCTGCAGGTCTTCGCCGGACAGATGGCGGGAGCGGCAGAGCTTGCGGCGAGCGCGCCCAAGGTCACGTTCGTCCTCCAGCACGCCGGCATGCTGGAAGACCTTTCGACGGACGGATGGGCGCGCTGGCGCGCCGGAATGCGCCGGCTTGCCGCTTGCCCGAACGTGGTGACGAAGCTCTCCGGCCTCGGCACCTTCATCCATAGCAACGATCCCGGCCACATCGCCGCCATCGTGCGCGAAACGATCGAGATATTCGGTCCGACGCGCTGCCTGTTCGGCTCGAATTTTCCAGTCGAGAAATTGTGGACCGGCTATTCCGACCTCGCCGCGGCGTACCGGCGCGCGCTGGAAGCTCTCGGCGCGGCCACGGCGCGTGCCGCGCTCCACGACAATGCGGCGAGGGTCTATCGGCTCGATTGACCGCTGGAGTTGCGCGGGGAGGCACCTCGGCGCGGCGGCAGTCACAAGCCTTTCGCTCGAAAGCGCGTGCCGGGCGATCGAATCAAAAATCAGTCGGTCGAAGCTTTTCACGGGTCCCCTCTGCGCGAAAAATGCAGTACAAGAGCGGCCACATTGAGAGGAGCCGTCCCTAGGCGTGGTTGTCACGATTGGTCTTTATATTGTGAAGGCAGTATAAAGTCAGGCATCACATCATCTACGGTAAGGTTGAATTTTCGATCCCGCTTGATTTAATGGCCAACCCCGTGATCGAGACCGAGGAAACACAGCAGCTCTCGTCATCGCGGCGTGCGACCGGCAGATACGTATTGGGAGCGCTAGCGGTCCTCTACGTGATTGGTGTTCTTTATTGTTTTGTTACCGCTGTGAGCGGGAGCGGCAAGCCGGACGTGCCGGTGATGTCCAGCGCCTTTTGGCACCCGTCAGCGCCGGAATAATGCGGGCTACCGGCAACAGCCGCGGTGTCGGGGCTCCGCGCAATGATGGTGCACTCGATCAGACAAACACCCTGGTGGCGACCCCGGCTGGATTCGAACCAGCGACCTTCAGCTTAGAAGGCTGTTGCTCTATCCCCTGAGCTACGGGGCCTAACCTTGAAAAACCACGATAATTTGGCCGATTCATAACATTTACCCGCAAACTACCCACTAACCATTTGGACCCATTTTGCGCGGGTAACACGGGCCAGTCATTCGCCTCAGTTGTTCA
>JASHRY010000271.1 GCA_030037105.1 Xanthobacteraceae bacterium | reverse complement strand
GCAACGCGTCGGGCATCAATGACGGCGCCGCCGCGATGATCCTCGCCAGCGCGGCGGCCGTTAAAGCGCACGGATTAAAACCACGCGCGAAAATACTCGGCATGGCTTCGGCGGCGGTGCCGCCGCGCATCATGGGCATCGGCCCGGTGCCGGCGACGCGCAAGCTGATGTATCGGCTCGGATTGAAAATCGCGGATTTCGACCTGATCGAGCTCAACGAGGCCTTCGCCTCGCAAGGACTTGCCTGCCTGCGGCAGTTCGGCGTCGCCGACGACGCCGCGCACGTCAACCCACACGGCGGCGCGACCGCGCTCGGCCATCCGCTCGGCATGTCCGGTGCCCGGCTCGCTTTGACCGCGGTGCATGGCCTGGAGAAGCGCGGCGGCATGCGCGCGCTCGCCACCATGTGCGTCGGCGTCGGGCAAGGGGTGTCGCTGGCGCTGGAGAAAGTTTAGGCGCCCGCGACGGAGGCAGAGACCGATGCATGAGGCCATCCGCTTCGTCTTGAGCAACTTTACGCTGACCTTCCTGGTCATCGGATTGATCGCATCAATCGTATCGCTGCTGGGCGCGCCGAAGCCGCTGACCGCGCCGCGCGTCGTTGAGGCGTTGCTTTTCTATTTTCTGCTGTTTTCGGTCGGCTTCAGCTATTTATACAATTTCGTCCTGCACACCTTCTTTGGCGCGATGACAGCGCGATTCATCGGATGGGCCGACAGTCCGTTCCAGGCGGAGGTCGGTTTTGCCAGTCTCGGCTTTGCCGTGGTCGGGCTCCTCGCCTGTTGGCGGAGTTTCGATCTACGCCTTGCCGCGATTGTCGGCCCCGCATTGTTCCTATCGGGCGCGGCCGGCGGACATATCTACCAGATCATCCATAGCCAAAATTTCGCCCCTGGCAACGCCGGCATCATTCTCTATACCGACGTTCTTGTTCCCATATTCGGTTTTGTTCTGTTGTCGCTCCAGCACCGCTATGGCTGGCCAGTTAAGTAAATGAAGGAGAAATGCGCGTGCCGATGAGTCCGGGTTACGTTCCCTTCGATCCCCATCCGTCGAAACCGAAATACCAGCCGCCGGCGGGCGCGGTCGATGCCCATTGCCACGTTTTCGGTCCGGAGAGCAGGTTTCCCTTCGCGCCGGAACGCAAATATACGCCCTGCGACGCGCCCAAGGAGACGCTGTTCGCGCTGCGCGATTTTCCCGGCTTCGACAAGAACGTCATCGTGCAGGCCTCCTGCCACAGCAAGGACAATCGGGCGCTGGTCGACGCGCTCGACACCGCAAACGGCCGCGCCCGCGGCGTCGCCTTTGTCGGCGAGGAGGTGACCGACGACGAGCTCAAATGGCTGGACCGGGCCGGCGTGCGCGCCGTGCGCTTCAACTTCATCAAGCGGCTCGTCGATTTTACCCCGCCCGACGTGCTGCGGCGTATCGCCGCCCGGGTGGCCGAGCTCGGCTGGCACGTGGTCATTTATTTCGAGATGCCGGAACTGCCGGAGCTCGAAGATTTCTTCACCGCGCTGCCGACAAAGGTGGTGGTCGATCACATGGGCACGCCGGACGTGAAGAAGGGCGTCGATCACCCGGAGAATCGGCGCTTCCATCGGCTCATGGACCGGCACAAGAATTTCTGGGTCAAGGTGACCTGCCCCGAGCGCGTGACGCTCGCCGGCCCTCCCTATGACGACGTGGTGCCGTTCGGCCGCGCGCTGGTCGAAAGCTTCCCCGACCGCGTGATCTGGGGCACCGATTGGCCGCATCCCAACGTGAAGAAGGCGCCCGACGACGGCGCGCTGGTCGATTACATTCCCAAGGTTGCGCCCAAGGCCGCCCTGCAGCAGGCGCTTCTGGTCGACAATCCGACGCGGCTTTACTGGAGTTGACCCGCTCGGTTACGGCCGGCCGGCACGGGGGTGGTATTTGGTATTTGGAATAGTTCGAGACGGCAGCCGCTTACGTTGCCAATGCTCTGTGCGCTATATATGTGAAGCCAAACGGGAGAAGCGCCGATGGCTCGCAAAGAGCAACCTTACGACGACATCCCCGGGACATTCGTGTTCGACGCCGAACGTTCCCGCCAGGGTTACGGCATCAACATGTTCTGCATGTCGCTGATGAAGGACGAAAACCGCAAGGCCTTCAAGGCGAACGAGGCGGAATACCTGAAAAAGTTCAAGCTGACGCCGGAACAGACCGAAGCGATCCTCAAGCGCGACTACAACCGCATGCTCGAGCTCGGCGGCAACATCTATTTCACCGCCAAGCTCGGCGCCACCGATGGGCATTCGTTCCAGCATCTCGCCGCCGTCATGACCGGCAATTCGCAGGAGGACTACGCCAAGATGATGCTCGCCGGCGGCCGTTCGGTCGAGGGCAATCGCTCGCGCTCGGGCACGAACGCGCCGTCCAGGTTCATCGCCGGCGCCGCGGCGGCGACGAAGCCTGCCGCTCCGAAGCGTAAAGCGAAGTCCAAATCCAAATCAGCAAAGCGGAAGTGAAGCCGTGGCCAAGATCATCGCAGGTATCGGTTCATCGCACGTACCCGCCATCGGCGCGGCGCTCGACAACGGCAAAACCGAGGAGCCGTACTGGAAGCGGGTGTTCTCGGGTTTCGAGAAATCGCAACAGTGGATGCGCGAGACCAAACCCGACGTCGCGATCGTCGTCTACAACGATCACGCCTCGGCGTTCTCGGTCGAGATAATCCCGACCTTCGCGCTCGGCTGCGCCGCGGAGTTTCCGCCCGCCGACGAAGGCTGGGGTCCGCGACCGGTGCCGGTGGTCAAGGGCCATCCGGCGCTCGCCTCGCATATCGCGCAGTCGGTGATCCTCGACGAATTCGACCTCACCATCTGCAACAAGATGGAGGTGGACCACGGCATGACCGTGCCGATGAACCTCCTGTTCGGCAAAATCGACAAGGATTCGCACTGGCCGTGCCCGGTGATCCCGCTCGCGGTCAACGTGGTGATGTATCCGCCGCCCACCGGCCATCGCTGCTACATGCTCGGCAAGGCGATCCGCAAGGCGGTGGAATCCTATCCGGACGACCTCAGGGTGGTGATCTTCGGCACCGGCGGATTGTCGCACCAGATTTCGGGCCCGCGCGCCGGCCTGATCAACAGCAAGTGGGACAAGGCCTTCCTCGACAATCTGTCGAAGAACCCGCAGAAGCTCGCCAAGATTCCGCATGTCGATTACATGCGCGAGGCCGGCGCCGAAGGCATCGAGATGGTCATGTGGTTGATCATGCGCGGCGCGCTCGACGACAAGGTCGACGAGGTTTACCGCTTCTACACCGTGCCGGCCTCGAACACCGCCGTCGGCCATATCATTCTCGAAAACCGCCGGCGCGGCGCCAAGGCTCCGGCCAGGCGCAAGCCGGTCGCCGGCAGGCTCAAGCGCGCCGCGGCGAGGACCAAGATCCAGCGCGTTCGCGGCTAACGGATTTCGCAATGAAGATTTGCGTCGCCGGCCAGGGCGCCTTCGGTCAGAAACATCTCGACGCGCTCAAGCGCATCCCCGATGCCGAAGTCACTTCGCTCGTCGGCGGCAACCAGGACGCGACCGCGCAGGTGGCGAAGAAATACGGCATCCCGCATTATACCGGCGAGTTGTCCGAAGGCATCAAGCGCGCCGACGCCGTGATCCTGACCACGCCGACCAAGATGCACTTCCGCCAAGGCGAGCAGGTGATGCGCGCCGGCAAGCACGTGCTGGTCGAAATCCCGATCACCGACAGCGTCGCGGACGCCGAGGCGTTGGTGAAGATCGCCAGGGAGACCGGCGTCGTCGCCATGGCTGGCCACGTGCGGCGCTTCAATCCGAGCCACCAATGGGTGCACAAGCGCATCCAAAAGGGCGAACTCAAGATCCAGCAGATGGACGTGCAGACCTATTTCTTCCGCCGCCGGAACATCAACGCCGCCGGCAAGCCGCGCAGCTGGACCGATCACCTGCTCTGGCACCACGCCGCCCACACGATCGACCTGTTCCAGTACCAGACCGGCGAGACCATCTCCGACTGCTACGCAGTGCAGGGGCCGATCCACCCGCAGCTTCACATCGCCATGGACCTGGGCATCGTCGCCAAGACGCCCGCGGGCGCGATCCTGACGCTGTCGCTGTCGTTCAACAACGACGGGCCGATCGGCTCGTTCTTCCGCTACATCTGCGACAACGGCACCTACAAGGCCTATTACGACGATCTCGTCGACGGCAAGGACAACAAGATCGACGTGTCGAAGGTCGACGTGTCGATGGACGGCATCGAGCTCGAAGATCGCGAGTTCATCGCCGCCATCAAACAAAAACGCGAGCCGAACGCGAGCCTCGCCCAGGTGCTGCCGTGCATGCAGGTGCTCGGCAGGCTGGAGAAGATCATCGATCCGCAGCGCAAGGCACACGCCTGATCTGATTTGCCGCTGCATTGCGGTATTGCTTAGCTCGCATGCGCGGAATCATATCACTCGACAATCCCGATGAGCTTTGCCAGCCGCTCCGGATCGGCGCGAAGCGGGTCGGATTCGCCGTCATGGACGATGCGACCCTTGTCGAGGATGACCGTGCGCGGCGAGAAGGTGAGCGCCACGCGGCTGTTCTGCTCGACCAGGATGATCGATAGCGCGCTCTCCGCGCGCAGTTGCGCCAGCACGGCGGTCAGCGTCTCGACCAGAACCGGAGCCAAGCCCTCGGTCGGCTCGTCCATGAGCAGAATCGTGGGATTGGTCATCAGCGCGCGAGCAATCGACAGCATCTGCTGCTCGCCGCCGGAAAGCTGATTGCCCATATGGTCGAGCCGTGCCTTCAGTTTCGGGAACAGATCGAAGACGCGCGCCGTCGTCCACGGTCCGGGCCGTGCGCCCACGTCGAGGTTCTCGCGCACCGTCAGCGAGGGAAAAATCTCGCGCTCCTGCGGTACGAAGCCGATGCCGCTGAGGGCGCGGCGGTAACGCGGCACGCGGACCAGGCTCTCGCCGTCGAGAATAACGTCGCCCGAATGCAGCGTGGTGTGGCCCATGACCGTCGCCAGCAGCGTCGTCTTGCCGACGCCGTTGCGGCCGATCACGCTGATGCATTCGCCGGACGCGAGCGTGAGGTCAATGTCCTCGAGCACGACGGTCTCGCCGTAGCCCGCGGACACGCGCCGCAGTTCGAGCGCGCTAGCCATGGCCGGCCTGGCCGAGATAAACCGCGCGTACTTCCGGGTTCGCCTCGATCTCCTTCGGAGTCCCTTCGGCGAATATCGCGCCGCTCACCATCACGGTGACGCGCTTGGCAAAGCGGAACACCACGTCCATGTCATGCTCGATGATGAGCACGGCGATATGCTCGGGCAGCCGTTCGAGGGCGTCGAGAATGATGTGGCTTTCGGCGCTCGGCACGCCGGCGGCGGGCTCGTCGAGCAGCAGCACCGCGGGCTTCAGTCCGATCGCGATCGCGAGCTCGACCAGACGCTGGCGGCCATAAGGCAGCTCGGAGACGCGATGGCGCGCCTGGTCCTCAAGCTTCAGGGTCTCCAGGAGATGCATCGATTCGGCGATGACGTCGGTCCGCCGGCCGGCCGGATAGAACATCGATGGCGCCGCGCCGACCCGCTCGGCGACGGCAATGCAGACATTCTCCAACACCGACAGGCCGCGGAACAGCCTGTTGATCTGGAACGTCCGCGCGATGCCGAGCTTCACCCTCTCGGCCTGCGCGGCGGCGGTGATGTCGCGGCCGCCGAGCAGGACGCGTCCATGCGTCGGCGCCAGCACGCCGGTGAGAAGATTGACGAAGGTGGTCTTGCCGGCGCCGTTCGGCCCGATCAGCGCATGGCGGGCGCCGGCGTCGAGCTTGAAGTCGATTTTTTGCACCGCCCTGAGCGCGCCGAAGTCGCGGCTCAGCGTCTGCGTCTCCAGCCTGGTCTCGGTCACGACGCCGCCCGTTTGCGGCCGTAGCGCCGCCACAGCGTCTCGCCGAGGCCGAGAATCCCGTTGCGGGCGAAGAGCGCGATCAGCACCAGCAGGAGCCCGAGGCCGAGTTGCCAGGCGGTCGGATAGATGCGCGCCAGGAAGTGCTCCAGCGCCAGGTAGGCGACCGCGCCGACGAAGGCGCCGTAGAGCCGCCCATAGCCGCCGAGAATGAGAACGATGAGCACGGTCGCGGCGCGGTCGAGATCAAACGTGCTGAGATTGACGTAGGCGTTGGTTTGCGCCCACAGGCCGCCGGCGACACCGGCGAGCGCCGCCGAGATGGTGTAGCAGATGACGAGCCGGCGCCGCACCGGCGAGCCGACCGCGTGCATGCGCAGCAGATTTTCGCGGATGCCGGTGAGGCTTTGACCGAACGGTGAATAGACCAGCGTGCGCACGAGCAGGAAGCAGATCAGCAGGACGATAAGCGCGTAGACGTACTGCGTATTGTCGTAAAGCGGGCTGAACTCGAACACGCCGAACACCGGCGCAATGGGCAGGCTCGGAAGGCCGTCGAAGCCGCCGGTATAATCATGCGCCATGTTCGCAGCCTGCTCCAGGAGCGCCATGGTGCAGATCGTGAGCATGAGGAGCGTGAGGCCTCTGGTGCGCAACAGCACCAACCCCGACAATAGCCCGACCACGCCCGCCGCCACGCCGGCGAGGACGAGGCTCGAGATTGGCTCGGTCCAGATGCCCCAAAAGGCCAGCAAGCCGACCGTGTAGGCTCCGGTGCCGAAGAACGCCGCATGGCCGAGCGTGATGATGCCGGCATAGCCGAGCGCGAGATCGAGCGCCAACGCGAACAGGATCGCGACCAGGAGCTCGGTGCCGAAGCCGAGATAGGCGGGAAAGGCGAAATAGAGGCCGACGGCCGCGAGCCAGGGCAACGTCTCCCACCAGCGCAACCGATGACGCCCGATCAAGACGCGCGCCGCCGGATGATCAAGTGGCGTCGCGACCGCCGGTCGGGCGGGAGAGGCCGCGACGTTCACGTCTCTTTCCTTCCCAACAGTCCCTGCGGCCGCCACAGCAGCAGCAGAATGGTGAGCGCGTAGATGAAGATGGTGCCACCCTTGGGCAGATAGAGCTTGAGGGTGAAGTCGAGCACGCCGATGAGCAACGAAGCGTAATAGACGCCGACCACGCTGCCCAGCCCGCCGACCGACACCGCGATCAGGAAATACACCAGATATTTGAGCGCGTATTGCGGATCGAGGCCGAGGAACTCGGCGCCGAGACCGCCGCCGATCGCCGCCATGCCGCTGCCGAAGGCGAAGGTGATCGTAAACAGCCGATCGACATTGATGCCGAGCGATTCGGCCATGCGGCGATTATCCACCGTGGCGCGGATTTGCGCGCCAATGCGCGTGCGTTCGAAGACGAGCCAGATACCGATCACGATCAGGAAACCGACCACGATCAGGAAGATGCTGTAGGTCCGATACTGCATGAAGCCGAGGTTGAGCTGGCCGCCCAGCGCCGGCGGCAGTTCGAGCGTCTGGCCCTCCGGTCCGACCACAATCGTGATGCCGGCGATGAAAATGAAGATCAGCCCGATGGTGAACAGCACCTGGTCGAGCTCGCCCGCGCGGTAGAGCCGGCGATAGAGCAGTCGCTCGAGCAGCACGCTGAGCGCGGCGGTGGCGACAAAGCCGACCGCCAGTGCCGCAGCGAAGCCGAAATGCGCGCGGTTCATCGCCAGCACGATGACGTAGCCGCCGAACATGGCGAAGGCGCCGTGGGCAAGGTTGACGAACCCCATCAGCCCCATGGTGACCGAAAGCCCGACCGAAACGATGAACAGAACGGTGCCGGCGGCCAACCCGCCCAAAAAAATACCGGCGAAATCAGCGGCAAAATCCACGGGCAATCCCGTAAAGCCCCTTCCCGATAAAGGAGCGAATAGCGAATAGCGGCACGCTGCGCTATTCGCTATTTCGCTATTCGCCCTACTTTACTAGAAGGCGCGGCCCCGATCGTAAATTTTCGGCCGCACGCCAATCATTTCTTGGCGGCGCACCGACCGATGCCGAGCTCCTTGCACTCGTCCTTCACGTGGTCGGTCTGCCCGATCACCTTCTGGTGCAGCTTCTTGTCGGGACCCAGGACGACCTCGTCCAGATATTCGTTCATGACGATGTCGCGCGTCTGCGGATCGATCATGATCGGTCCCTGCGGGCTGTTGAACTTCCAGCCCTCCAGCGACTTCACCGCTTCCGCGCCGTCCATCTTGCCCTTGGTCGCTTTCACGGCGTGCGCAATGGCGGCCATGCCGTCGTACCCGCCGACCGCCATGAAGTCGGGCGTCGAATCGGCGCCGTATGCCTTTTTCCAGGCGGCGACAAAGCGCTTGTTCTCGGGATTATTGAGGTCGGCGTTGTAGTGGTGCATCGTGATCAAGCCGACCGCCGCGGCTCCCATGCCCTGAAGCTTGATGTCCTGGGTGATGTCGCCCGGTCCGATCAGCTTGATGCCGGCGGCGCGCATGCCGAGCGCTGCGTAGGTCTTGGCCGCGGCGGTGGCGTGGTCGCCGGCCGGCACGAAAATGTAGAGCACGTCCGGGTGCTCGTCCTTGGCGCGCTGGAAGAACGGCGTGAAATCAGGAACGGCGCCCGGCCCGCCCGCCGGGATGGTGTCGATGACCTTGCCGCCGTTGGCCTCGAACGCGGTCTTGAACGCCTCCAGGCTGTCCTTGCCGGGCGGATAGTCGGTGTAGGCGACGACTGCGGTCTTCGCATGCAGGTCCTTGGCCGCCGCCACCCCCATGGTGTAACCGGATTGCCACATCGTGAACGAGGTGCGCACGAATTCCGGCGCCAGATTGGTGATGAACGCGGTGCCGGCATTCATGATCACCGCGAGCTTTTTGCCGGCGGCGATCAGCGGCGCCGAGGCGATAGCGTCAGGCGAGTAGACGAAGCCGGCGAGGGCATCGACCTTGTCCTGGGTGAGCAGCTCCTGGACGGCGACCTTGGCTTCGGCGCCGTTGGGCGCCTTGGAATCGCGTTTGATGAACTTGAAGGTGTAGGGCTTGATCTCATTGGCATGGAGCTTGAGATAGATTTCCATGCCGCGGTCGATTTGCTGCGCCAGTTCGGCGCCGATACCAGTATAGGGCAGGACGACCCCGACCTTCACCTCCTGAGCCATCGCGCTGCTCGCCGTGATGGCAAGCGCCGCGATCGCCACGACCAATCGCTTGGACATGCGAACCCTCCCGTTTTTGTTCCCCGTGGACTTCTACGATATCGAAATTGCGCTGGATAGTAGGGCCGAAGCCCAAAATGGCGCAAGCGAAGGCCCGGCTGACGTGGTGCGCGCCTTCGTCGCGCCAAGTCTTGGCTCCCCGGCGCACGCTTGGCGCGCGCCGGCACACCGCGCGAGGGGCGCGGCTTATGCGACCTTTCCGGTCATCTTTCCGGGAACCAAGCCGCCCGATCGATATTGTTCTGTATGGTCCAGGGGCGTGGGCCATGAAATATTATTGAAATGTCCGCCAGTGTCGCAGGACACGTC
>JASHRY010000270.1 GCA_030037105.1 Xanthobacteraceae bacterium | reverse complement strand
ATCGCGGGCGTCAAGCCCGAACGGCGCGAGCAGTTCGGAATAATGCTTGGTGCCGCCGGCCGACAGCATGGCGAGATAGCGCTCGGCAAAACCTTCGGCGGCATGCTCGTAGACGGCGTAGAGCGAATTCACCAGGCAATCGCCGAATGCGTAGGCGTAGACGTAGAACGGCGAATGGATGAAATGCGGAATGTAGGCCCAGAAGGTCTCGTAGCCGGGCCTGATCTCGATCGCGGGACCGAGGCTTTCGCGCTGGACGTCGAGCCATAATTCGCCGATCCGCTCCGCGGTCAGCTCGCCGCGCTTGCGTTCGGTGTGGACGGCGCGCTCGAAGGTGTAGAACGCGATCTGCCGCACCACGGTGTTGATCATGTCTTCGACCTTGGCGGCGAGCATGGCCTTGCGTTCTTTCTTGTCGGCGGTGGCGCCGAGCAGCTTCTTGAAAGTCAGCATCTCGCCGAACACGCTCGCGGTTTCCGCGAGCGTCAGCGGCGTCGGCGCCATCAGCGCGCCGTTGGGCGCGGCCAGCACCTGATGCACGCCGTGGCCGAGCTCGTGGGCGAGCGTCATCACGTCGCGCGGCTTGCCTTGGTAGTTGAGCAGCACATAGGGATGCGCCGACGGCACGGTCGGATGCGCGAAGGCGCCCGGCGCCTTGCCCGGCCGCACCGGCGCGTCGATCCAGCGATCGTCGAAAAAGCGCGCGGCGATTTCCGCCATTTGCGGAGAGAACGTGCGGTAAGCCGTCAGTACCGTGTCCTTGGCCTCGGCCCAGCCGACGGTGCGCGTCTTGACCTGCGGCAAGGGCGCGTTGCGGTCCCAATGCGGCAGCCGTTTCTTTCCGAACCATCGCGCTTTGAGCGCGTAATAGCGGTGCGAGAGCCGCGGATAGGCGGCGCGCACGGCGGCAACCAGCGCCTCGACCACTTCGCGCTCGACCCGGTTCGACAAATGGCGCTCGTCGGCGATGTCGGCAAAACCGCGCCAGCGGTCGGAGATTTCCTTGTCCTTGGCGAGCGTGTTGGTGATGAGCGCGAACTGCCGGATGTTGGTCTTGAAGGTGCGCGCCAGGGCCTGCGCGGCGGCCTTGCGCTTTTGCCCCGAGCGGTCCTGCATGAGGTTGAGCGTCGGCTCGATGGCGAGCGATTCGCCCAGAACCTTGAAACGCAGGTTGGCGATGGTCGCATCGAACTGCCGGTTCCAAGCCGAATAGGCCGTCACCGACTTTTCGTGGAAGAGCTGCTCGACGCGGTCTTCGAGCTGATACGGCTTGTAGCGGCGCACGTCCTCGAGCCAGGGCCGGTAATGGCCGAGCGCGGGATCGGCCGTCGCCTTTTCCAGAAGCGCATCGTCGATGCGGTTGAGTTCGAGCGTGAAGAACAGGAGATGGGTCGAGGCCGCGGTCAGCCGTTCCTGCACGTCGCCGTAAAACTTGGTGCGCACGGGATCGACCGTGTCGCCGGCGTGCACGAGCGCGGCGTAGGAGCCGAGCCGCCCCATGAGGTCGTCGATCGCTTCATAGCGGCGCACCGCCGCGGCGAGCCCCGCGCCCGACGGCGCCGCCGCGGCCAAGTCTTTCTGCAGCATTTCGGCGAGCTTGCCCTTGTAAGCTTCTTCGAACGCGACACATTCGGCGTCGGCGCGGTCGAGATCGCGTTTGATGGCCGGATCGTCGAGACTTGAATAAAGATCGGCGAGATTCCATTCGGGCAGCACGCCGAGCGCGGTTTTCGCGCGCGCCGGACCGTTTCTGGCCGGCCGCCCGGCCATTCCTCTTGCCATTGTCTTGGGACGCATAAATGTCTTGAGGCGCATAATTCGTCGGCTTGGCCTTTCATGTGGCGCGACACGAAGGCTCTCGCAAGGCGGCGGATCGCCCGCGTCCGCACGCCGGAGATGGAACATGGCGAACGTGCTCATTCCAATCCCGCGCAGGGATTTCGATCCGACCGAAGTGGCGGTGAGTTGGAGCGTGCTGAGACGGCTCGACCATTCCGTCATGTTCGCCACGCCCGACGGCCGGCCGGGACACGCGGACGACATGATGCTGACCGGCGAAGGCCTGGATATCTGGGGCTTTTTGCCCGGATTGAAGCGCCTCACCGCTATCGGCAGGCTGATGCGGGCGAATGCGGACGCGCGGCAGGCCTATGCCGCGATGCAGGAAGATGCGGCCTTCGGGCGACCGCTTTCCTGGCAGCAGGTCCGTGTCCAAGGCTTCGACGGCCTTCTCCTTCCCGGCGGTCATCGCGCGCGCGGCATGCGCAAATACCTCGAAAGCGACGTCGTGCAGAAGCTCGTGGTCGGATTTTTTGCCGCGGGCTTGCCGGTCGCGGCGATCTGTCATGGCGTCCTCCTCGCCGCACGCAGCCGCACCGCCGACGGCCGCTCCGTGCTCTTCGGCCGCAAGACCACGGCGCTCACCTGGACGATGGAGCGCCGCGCCCGGATGGTCGGGCGCATCGTCCGCTTTTGGGACCCGAACTATTACCGCACCTATGACGATGGACCGGGAAGGCCCGCCGGCTACATGTCGGTGCAGCAGGAGGTCACGCGCGCCCTCGCGCGTCCCGAAGATTTCCTCGACGTTCCCGCCGACGCTCCAGACCGCAATCTGAAGGTCAGCGGTACGGCGCGCGACAGTTGGGACGACGACCGCCCCGCTTTCGTCGTGCGCGACGGCGATTACGTGTCGGCGCGCTGGCCCGGCGATGCGCATACGTTTGCGCGGGCGTTCGCCGCGATCTTGTCCGCGCGCGGTGGATAAGATATCCGGGCCGCCGCCTCGTTTTCGGAACTGACCGAACGTTGATGCGTTTGTCGCGGCATCTCAAAACCGGCCGCGGATGAACGCTCCGGCATTGGCGAGCGCGCGGCGGCCGGATTCCAGGCGGGCGTTCCAAAGGGGCCACGCGTGAATCATGTGCGGCCAGATCTCCAACGTCACCGCCACATCGGCGCTGCCAGCGGCGGCGGCGAAGCGCGTGGCGTCGGCGAGCAGCGTCTCGTCCGATCCGACCTGGATCAGCGTCGGCGGGAATTCTCTCAAGTCGGAGTAGAGCGGGGAAACCCGCGGGTCCTTCCGATCCATTCCGACGGGAAGATACGCATCAGCCAATTCGTCGAGATAGTTCTTGTGGATAAGAGGATCGACGGCATCCTTGCCGACCAGCGTCGGCCCCGACATGGTCAGGTCCATCCAGGGCGACACGAGCCACGCGCAAGCCGGCCGCTCGCTCCCGGCTTCGCGCAGCCGATTGATCAGAGCCACCGTCAAGCCGCCGCCGGCGCTGTCGCCGCCGATTGCAATATGCGCCGCGGCGATTCCCTCCCTGCGCAGGAAGCGCCACGCCGTCAGTGCGTCGTCGAACGCGGCGGGAAACGGATGTTCCGGCGCCAGCCGATAACCGACCGCGAGCGTGCGCGCGCCCGCCGCCCGTCCGGCCTCAGTCACCATGCGGCGATGGCTCAGAATGGAGCCGGAGCAATAGCCGCCGCCGTGGAAAAACATCAGGACGCGGCCGGGATCGCTTCCGGGAACGATCGACCATTCGCCGGGCACGCCGCCAAGGTCGACCGCGGCGCACGTTACGTCGTCGGCGACGGGCCAAACGGAACCGACTTCGTCGAGACGCCGGCGCCGTTGCGCCCATCCCACCGGCCGCGGCTTGGAACTCAACAAGGTGCGAATGGCCTCGATCTCGTTCTCAATCATCGCTCTCACCTCTCGCTCGCGCGACAAATGGGTCGCACGAGAGACGCCGGCCTGAGAATATGGAATGAGCCGCGGGCGTGTCCCGCCCGGCCCGCGCAAACGGCGCCCCGCGGCGGCGGCGCAAACCGGCGGGGATGATAGGTCATGACGCACTCCCTGCAGAGCGCGCAAACGGCGCCCCGCGGCGGCGGCGCAAACCGTCGATGTCTTATTTAATCGCCCGTTAAGCCGTCTCGGCGAGAGTGCCCCGAAACGGCACACCGCGGCGCCTCGAGGTCGCGGCAGCGTCCGGGGGTTCAATGGCCATTCTCATCGTCGATGACGATCCGGTGCAGCGCCGGCTCATCGAGCGCATGGTGCAGAAATTCGGCTACGAGGTATTGACGGCGGACGGCGGCGATAAGGGCGTGGCGCTGCTCACCGGCCCCGACGGCGCGAGCATCGACTGCGTGATCCTCGACCTGGTGATGCCGGACCTCGACGGTCTCGGCGTCCTGGCGCGCCTGCGCCAAAACGCCATCACCGTGCCGGTGATCGTGCAGACTGCTCATGGCGGCATCGACAACGTGGTCTCCGCCATGCGCGCGGGCGCGGTCGATTTCGTGGTCAAGCCGGTCGGGGTCGAACGGTTGCAGGTCAGTTTGCGCAACGCCCTGACGACCAGGGCGCTCGAAGGCGAGATCAACCGCATCAAGCACAGCCGCACCGGCACGCTCGGCTTCAAGGACATCATCACCAAAAGCGCCTCGATGCATGCCGTGCTGCGCATGGCGGAGAAGGCCGCCGCCTCGAACATCCCCGTGCTCATCTCGGGCGAGTCCGGCGTGGGCAAGGAACTGATCGCGTGCGCGATCCACGGGTCCGGGGAGCGGCGGACGAAACCGTTCGTCGCGGTGAATTGCGGCGCCATGCCGGAAAACCTGGTCGAGTCGATTTTGTTCGGCCACGAGAAAGGATCCTTCACCGGCGCCACCGAGCGCCACGTCGGCAAGTTCGTCGAAGCTTCGGGGGGCACATTGTTCCTCGACGAGGTCGGCGAATTGCCGCCCGCGGCCCAGGTCAAGCTCCTGCGCGCCGTCCAGGAAGGCGAAGTCGAGCCGGTCGGCGCGCGCAAGCCCGTGAGAGTCGATGTGCGGCTTATCTCCGCCACCAATCGCGACCTGATCGCCGACGTGAGGCAGGGCCGCTTTCGCCAAGACCTGTTCTACCGGCTGCACGTGTTCCCGATCACGGTGCCGCCGCTGCGGGATCGGCCGGCGGACATCCCGGCGCTGGCCCGGCATTTTTTGGCGCGCTGCGCCGCCGAGGAGGGAAAACGCATCGGCCTGATCACGCCCGAAGCGCTGCGTCTGCTCGCCGCTTTCCACTGGCCGGGGAATATCCGCCAGCTTGAAAATGCGGTCTTCCGCGCCGTGGTGCTCGCCGAAGGCGACAGCATCGGCGTCGGGGAATTCCCCCAGATTGCGGCACAAATCGCGGCATCGGGCGCAAAGGCAGCGCAAGAGCAGGCTGGGGAGCCGCTCGCCGACCACGACGACGAGCCGGTTTCGTTCGCGGGGCCGATCGAGGTCGAGGGCTCCCCATCGCCTCTCGCACTTCCTCCGCCCTTCCCCATCGATGCACTTCCTTTGCTGAATGCCGAGGGCGATGTGCGTCCGCTCGAAGAGGTCGAGTCTGAACTCATTCGGTATGCAATTACCCATTACCGTGGGCAGATGTCCGAAGTGGCGCGACGGCTGCAAATCGGCCGTTCGACGCTCTATCGCAAGCTGGAAGCGCTCGGCCTCAATAGCGGCCGCGGAGAAGCCGCGGGCGCGGGCGTGGCCGCAAAGCGACAGTCGGTGAAAATTGCATGACTGGATCGTCTCTTTGCCGTGTGTGCCAGGACAAATTCGGCCGGTTCGCCTAATGTAGGCTCGAACCGCGGGACTTTGGTTCGCAAAAATGACAGGGTTGGGGACGATCATCCCCAACCCGCGATCATTTTGCGATCGCGTCAGCGTGGGCCGTGAAGGAGAATTTGTATGCCGGGTGTCCGTTTCGATCGGTTTTGCGCCTCGACCGCCATCGTTCTCCTGCTGTCGGCGGCCGCAGGCGGCGCTCTCGCCCAGTCGGGCGGGACGGATGCCGATGCTGCGGCTGTTGGACCGAATGCAGCGAATGTCGCACCCGCGGCGCAAGGCGATTCCGGACAAACGAACCCGAAGCCTCCTCCCGGCCAGGCTGACGAGACCGCAACGCCGGTCGCCGTGTCGGCACCGGATGAATCGAGCGGCCAACCGGCCGCGGCACATGCGCCGGCCGCAACGACAAAGCCCGAGGAATCCGCTGCCCAGCCGGCGGCGACCGCCGCAACGCCGGCCGCCGTGTCGGCACCGGATGAATCGAGCGGCCAACCGGCCGCGGCACGTGCGCCGGCCGCAACGGCAAAGCCTGAGGAATCCGCTGCCCAGCCGGCGGCGACCGCCGCGACGCCGACTGCAACGGCGACGCCGGAGTCGAGCGAGCAGCCGACGAATCAGGCGCCGGCAGCGGCGGCTACGCCGCAATCAACGCCGAATCCGGTCCAACCGACGGAGCAGCCCGCAGCCGCGGCAGCCACCGCAGCTCCGGCCACGAATGCGGCACCGGCCGCCGCCGCGACCGGCGAGGAAGCTCTCCCGACCACCGCCGCCGCGCCGCCGGCGCCCAACCCCGGCGCCGAGGCCGATGCTGCGATCGCCGAACAA
>JASHRY010000269.1 GCA_030037105.1 Xanthobacteraceae bacterium | reverse complement strand
AAGACGATCAAGCGCACCGGGCTCGGCAAGGGCCTGTTCGCCGAAAAGCGCTACCGCGACGACGGCAGCGAGAACCCGGACTTCGTGCTCAACAAGCCGGCCTATCGCCGGGCGAAGATCCTCATCGCCGGCGATAATTTCGGCTGCGGCTCCTCGCGCGAGCACGCGCCCTGGGCGCTCATGGATTTCGGCATCACCTGCGTGATCTCGACCTCGTTCGGCGACATTTTCTACAACAATTGCTGCAAGAACGGCATCCTGCCGGTGCGGGTTTCGCAGCAGGACCTGGAGAAGCTCTTTGACGACGCCGAGCGCGGTGCCAACGCGACGCTCACCGTCGACCTTGAGAAGCAGGAAATCCGCGGCCCCGACGGCGGCGCGGTGCGGTTCGAGATCGATGCACACCGCAAACATTGCCTGCTCAACGGCCTCGACGACATCGGCCTGACCATGGTCAAGAACGACAAGATCACGAGCTTCGAGCAGAAGGCCAGGGCGGCGCGGCCTTGGGCGTGAGGCCATGGATCGTCACTCCTGAAGACCGCCGATTTCAGGCGCGGCCGCGGGGCCGGACAACACGCACGGTCTCTTCCTCGCGTCCGGCAAATAGCGTGTGGAATTTCCTTGTATATCGCGCGGCACTCAGTTCAAATTCATTAACATTCTGGACGCAGCCATCGGTGCGCGCGGTCGGGGGGAGTCGAGGTTGAAACCACCGCCGTTTGAATACGCAAGGCCGGATAGTGTCGAGGAAGTGCTGCGCCTTCTCGAAACAGACGAAGAGGCGAAGATTATTGCCGGCGGCCAGAGCCTTCTTCCCATTCTCAACTTTCGGCTCGCCGCACCGACGCTCCTCGTCGATATCAATCGCGTGCCGGCGCTCGATCGGATCGAAATTGTCGACAACCGGCTGCATCTCGGCGCGTTAGTGCGATGGCGGGATATCGAGAAAAGCGCGGCCGTCGTCGCCGCCAATCCGCTGTTGGCCGAGGCGGTAGGTCATATCGCGCATTATCAGATTCGCAATCGCGGTACGGTGGGAGGAAGCTGCGCGCACGCCGATCCGGCGGCGGAGCTGCCGGCAATTGCCGTCGCCTGCGGCGCGGAATTCGTGCTGCGGCGGCGCGCGGGCACGCGGCTCGTGACGGCGGAAGACTTCTTCCGGGGCGCGCTCAGGACTGCGCTCGCGCCGGCAGAGATTTTGACGGAAATCCGCTTTCCGCCGTGGCCGGCCGGACGCGGCTGGGGCTTCGAGGAACTGGCGCCGCGCCGCGGCGATTTCGCGTTGCTCGGCGTCGCCGTTCTCGTCGACTGCGGCACGGAACCTCACTGCGTCGGCGCGCGCATCGTCGCCTTTGGTACCGCCGACGGGGCCCATCGGCTGCGCAACGCCGAGGCGGCGCTCGCCGGCCGGGCGCTCGATCAACACGCCATTGGCGAGGCCGCACGATTGGCGGCCGAGGAAATCAACGCGCAAACCGACGTTCATGCCTCGGCCGCGTACCGGCGCGCCGTCGCCGCCGTTCTCGTCGGGCGGGCGCTTGCGCATGCCGGCGCGGCGGGACTTTCGCACGTATCATGATCGTCGCCGAAATCACCCTGCGGGCGCTTGCGAACTTTGGCGCGGCAACGCTAATAAGCGGCCAGCCGGGAACTTTATGGCCCCTGTCATCACCGTCTCCAATCTGTCCAAGACCTACGCCTCCGGCTTCCAGGCGCTGAAGGACATCAACCTGGAGATACGCCACGGCGAGATTTTCGCGCTGCTCGGCCCGAACGGCGCCGGCAAGACCACGCTGATCGGCATCATCTGCGGCATCGTCAATCCGTCGAGCGGCAGCATTACGGTGGACGGTTACGACATCATCGCCGACTACCGCGTCACCCGCTCGCTGATCGGCCTGGTGCCGCAGGAACTTGCCACCGACATTTTCTCGTCGGTATGGGGGACGGTGTCGTTCAGCCGCGGCTTGTTCGGCAAGCCCGCCGATCCCGCCTACGTCCAAAAAGTGTTGCAGGACTTGTCGCTGTGGGACAAGAAGGACCACAGGATCGCGACGCTGTCCGGCGGCATGAAGCGCCGCCTGATGATCGCCAAGGCGCTGGCGCACGAGCCGCGAATCCTGTTTCTCGACGAGCCGACCGCCGGCGTCGACGTCGAATTGCGCAAGGACATGTGGGAGATGGTGCGGGCGCTGCGCGCTTCCGGCGTGACCACCATCCTGACCACGCACTACATCGAGGAAGCCGAGCAGATGGCCGACCGCGTCGGCGTGATCCACAAAGGCGAGCTCATCCTGGTCGAGAACAAGGCCGAACTGATGCGCAAGCTCGGCCAGAAGCGACTGACGCTCGAACTGCGCGAGCCGATCGCCGCCATACCGCCGGCGCTTGCCAGGCATCGTCTCGCCCTCGTCGACGGCGGCCGCAAGCTCGTCTACACCTACGACACCCAGGCCGAGCATATCGGCATCACCGGCCTCATCGACGACCTGCATCTCGCCGGATTGCGGTTCAAGGACCTGTTCACGACGGAACGCTCGCTGGAAGAAATTTTCGTCGGACTGGTGACGGAGCGGCGATGAACCTCTACGCTGTCGGCGCGATCTACAAGTTCGAGATGGCGCGCACCCGGCGCACCTGGCTGCAGAGCATCGTCTCGCCGGTCATCTCGACCTCGCTCTATTTCGTGGTGTTCGGCGCCGCGATCGGCTCGCGTATCAGCACGATCGAAGGCGTCAGCTACGGCGCGTTCATCGTGCCCGGGCTGATGATGCTGATGCTGCTGACGCAGAGCGTGACCAACGCCGCGATCGGCATCTACTTCCCGCGCTTCGCCGGGACCATCTATGAAATCCTCTCGGCGCCGGCGTCCGCCATCGAGATCGTGCTCGGCTACGTCGGCGCCGCGGCGACCAAATCGATCGTCCTCGGCCTGATCATCCTGGCGACGTCGGCGCTGTTCGTGCCGCTGCGCATCGCCCACCCGGCCTGGATGCTCGCTTTTCTCGTCTTGACCGCCGTCAGCTTCAGCCTGTTCGGCTTCATTCTCGGCATCTGGGCCGACGGCTTCGACAAGCTGCAAGTCGTGCCGCTGCTGATCATCACGCCGTTGACCTTCCTCGGCGGCACCTTTTATTCGACCAGCCTGTTGCCGCCGTTCTGGCGCACGGTCACGCTGTTCAACCCGCTCGTCTATCTGATCAGCGGGTTCCGCTGGAGCTTCTTCGAGCTCGCCGACGTGAATGTCGATCTCAGCGCGGCGGTCATCCTGCTCTTTCTCGTCGTCTGTCTGATCATTGTTTGGTGGATTTTCAAGACCGGATATCGATTGAAGACCTAAGGCGGGGATCGCTCGACCTCATGACCACGGCTCAGATCACCCTGATCGGCGGACCGACCGCGCTGATCGAAATCGGCGGGTTTCGGTTGCTGACCGATCCGACCTTCGACGGGCCGGGCGAGTACAAGCTCGCCCACGTCACGCTGAAGAAGATTTCGCGCCCGGCCCTGACGGCCGAGCAGACCGGGCGGGTCGACGCCGTGCTGCTGAGCCACGATCAGCACGCCGATAATCTCGATCATGTCGGCAGAGCCTACGCCATGCAGGCGCCGCGGCTCTTCACCACGCCCGCCGGAGCGAAACGGCTCGGCGGCAGCGCCGAAGGTTTGGCGCCGGGCGAGAGCAAGGAGCTGATTAAGCCGGATGGAAGCGCGCTGACGGTGACGGCGACACCGGCGCGGCACGGACCGGCCGGCATCGAGCCGCTATCCGGCGACGTCATCGGCTTCGTGCTCTCGCTTGCCGGCGGGCGGCCGATCTACGTCACCGGCGACACGGTCTGGTACGACGGCGTTGCCGAGGTTGCGCGCCGCTTCCACGCCGGCCTGGTGCTCCTGTTCGCCGGCGCGGCGAAGACGCGCGGGCCGTTCCATCTCACCATGGACGTGAACGACGCGATCGAGACCGCGCACGCCTTCCCCGACGCCACGATCGTTCCGGTCCATTACGAGGGCTGGGCGCACTTCAGCCAGAACGGCGACGATCTCGCGCGGTCGTTCAAGGCGCTGGGCATCGGCGCGCGGCTGCGGCTCCTTGAGCCGGGCGTCGCAACTTCGATCGAGTTGCGGTAGCAGGCCGGCCGCGTTCAAGCCGGCTGCGCCGCCGCGACGGCGTCGGCAATCGCGACCGTGCGCCGCGCCATGTCGGCGTGCAGCCGCTCGACCATGCGGCCGTCGATCTGGATGACGCCTTTATCGGCGTTCTCCGGCAGATCGAAGACGGCGATGATTGTGCGCGCCCAGGCCACCTCCTCGGGCGTCGGCGAAAACGCCTCGTTGCACGGCGCGATCTGCTGCGGATGGATGAGCGTCTTGCCGTCGAAGCCGAGGTCGCGCGCCTGCCGGCACTCCGCGGCAAAGCCTTCGGCGTCGCCGAGATCGTTGTAGACGCCGTCGAGGATGTCGATGCCGTGGGCGCGCGCCGCCGCCACGCAATTCATCAGCCACGGCAGCATCGGCGCGCGGCCGGGCACGATTTGCGCGCGCGTCTCCCTGGCGAGATCGTTGGTGCCCATGACCAAGCCGGCGAGCCGCGTCGCCGGATCGAGCGCGGCCGCCGCAATGTCGCGGGCGTTGAGCATGGCGAGCGGCGTCTCCATCATCGCCCAAATGCGGATGCGCGCCTCGGCGCGAACGCCGACGAGGTGCTTTGCCACCCGCCGGATATGGTCGGGCGTCGACACCTTGGGCACCAGCAGCGCATCGGGCCCGGCCGCGGCGACGACAAGGTCGTCGATCCACCAGCCGGTGTCGAGCCCGTTGATCCGCACCAGCACCTCGCGGCGGCCGAAGCCGCCGTCTTGCAGCGCCTTGACGATCAGCGCGCGCGCCTGCGCCTTGGCGTCCGGCGCCACGGCGTCCTCGAGATCGAGGATGACGGCGTCGGCCGGCAGTTCGCGCGCCTTCTCCAGCGCCCGCGCGTTCGATCCGGGCATGTAAAGGACGCTGCGCCGCGGGCGGACGCTCATCGCCCGGTGTCCCCGAACGACGGGGCGCCTACGCCGCCTTCCGCTTCGCCGTGATCAACTTGCGGTTGATCAGACACTCGGCGATTTGGATGGCGTTGAGGGCCGCGCCCTTGCGCAGATTGTCGGCGACGATCCACAGCAAAAGTCCATGCTCGACCGTCGCATCCTCGCGGATGCGGCTGATATAGGTCGCGTCTTCGCCGACCGATTCGTAAGGCGTCACGTAGCCGCCCGGCTCGTGCTTGTCGATGACGACGCAGCCGGGCGCACGGCGCAGGACGTCGCGCGCTTCATCGGCGGTGATCTCTTTCTCGAGCTCGACGGCGACCGCCTCGGAATGGCCGATGAAGACCGGCACGCGCACGCAGGTGGCGACGAGCTTGATCTTGGGGTCGAGAATCTTCTTGGTCTCGGCCGCCATCTTCCACTCCTCCCTGGTGGCGCCGTCCTCCATGAACACGTCGATCTGCGGAATGAGGTTGAAGGCGATGCGCTTGGGAAATTTCTTCGGTGCGACCTCGTCGATCTGGAAGACCGCCTTGGTCTGCGAAAAAAGCTCGTCCATCGCCTCCTTGCCGGCGCCGGAAACCGACTGATAGGTGGCGACCACGACGCGCTTGATCCGCGCCCGCTCGTGCAGCGGCTTGAGCGCGACGACGAGCTGCGCGGTCGAGCAGTTGGGATTGGCGATGATGCCGCGCTTGCGAAAGCCGCCGACGGCGTCGGCGTTGACCTCGGGCACGATCAACGGGACGTCGGAATCGTAGCGCCAGCACGAGGAATTATCGATCACCACGGCGCCGGCGGCGGCAATCTTCGGCGCCCACTCCTTGGACACCGCGGAACCCGCCGACATCAGGCAGATGTCGACGCCGGAGAAATCGTAATGCTCGAGCGCTTTGACCTTCAGCGTGCGCTCGCCATAGGAGACTTCGACGCCCTGGCTCTTGCGCGAGGCGAGCGCCGCCACCTCGTCGGCGGGGAACGACCGCTCGGCGAGAATGCCGAGCATCTCGCGGCCCACATTGCCGGTCGCGCCGACCACCGCGACGCTGTAACCCATCGTCAATCCTCCGTCGCCATTTCGCTTCCTCCCGGCGTCGGGGAAGCGGGGCGCAAGCGCTTCTAGGCGAGAAATCCGCCGAGCACAACGTCAACTGACGGTCGCGGCGTCGACCGGCCGGACTAGCGGATGAGCCCGCTCGGCGCGCCGGCGCAAATTATATTAGTCCCGCGGCCCGTAATTCTTCGCCAAATAGGCGGCGATGATTCGAGCGTCGGCGTCGTTGATGGGCGCGCCGTAGGCCTTGATCATCTTCATCACCTCGGCCGCCCACTTCCCGGCGTCGAGGAACGGCGAATTCATCGGGATGTAATCGAGGCTGTGACAGGCGCCGCAATTGCCCTCGACCGCGTCGAGTCCCGGACCCGGCTTGAGCTCCACGGGCTCTTCTCCGGCCAGCGCGGCGGCGGAGCCGACCGCAAGCGCGGCCAGGATCGTGAGCACAACGGCGCGCATCTCGTTTTTCCTTCAGCCGGCGTTCAGAGTGACGCTTTGCATGACGTTGTTGTGATAGCCGGCGCCGTTGAAGAGCAACGTCGCCGTTTGCGTCTGGCCGATCCTGTTGGTGGCTTTGACCATGATCGTATTCTTTCCATGTTTGGTCGTCAGATCGTAGCTCCACGGCCGAAACGCATAGCGGCCGAGATCCTCGCCGAGCGTCGCCGTCGACCAGGTGCCGCCGCCGTCGATCGAAGCCTCGACGGTGCGAATGCCGTAGCCGGCGTCCCAGGCCAAGCCGCCGACGGTGATCTTGCCGACCCGCACCTTGGCGCCGTCGGCGTGGCTGGTGATCAGCGAATTGACCACCATCTCGGTGATCGGCGTGCTGGTCGCGTCTTCCTGCGTGGTGAATCGCGCCACCACCGGAAACTCGCCCAGCGGGATTCGGTACGCCGGCTTCATCCAGAACCCGCCCTGCGGCCTGGTGAGCGCATTGATGGTGACGAG
>JASHRY010000268.1 GCA_030037105.1 Xanthobacteraceae bacterium | reverse complement strand
TTGCAGCTCCTTAATGCATCGAAGATTACGGCCCTCATCGTCGTGGATATGGACCGGCCGGTCGGCATCGTGCACTTCCACGATCTCTTGCGCGCCGGCACCGCGTGAACGATTTCCATCACCGCGAGGCGGCCGCGGAGCGACCCGCGCAGGGCGACGGCTCGGGCCGAGCGTCCTTCAAAGCTCGCTTCGCTCGCACCTCAGAGTGACGGCGCTCCTTAATACAATCCACCCTGCACCGCCGCCTTATCGCCGGCGGGTGGATTGCCGGAAGGCGCCGTCTGCACATTCGCTTTTCCCACGGAGCCGCCCGTTGCCGAGTCCTTGTTGGGCTGATGCGCAATAAACTCGTCGTAGCCGGGAGCACCGGGCCGCGGTGGAAGATTGTTGGGCTCGCCGCCGGCCCAGTGCGGCACATGATCGGAAACAAATCCGGCAACCGGGCCGCATGAGGCAAGAATCAAGCCGAAACAGAGCATCATCGCTGCCGCGAGCAAGAGCTTGATCATGGTGGTCGCCGGGTCGACTTCAATTCCCTCGGAGACTGGATGCAGCCTGCGAGGGGGCGGCCATTTATCCGACCGGCCATGGACGTTTTCAACCGCACGATGGACGCTGAGGTGAAGAGCTTTCATGGCGGGACTTTGTCCGTCTGATGGCGTGAGGCTTACGGCCGATATCGGATAATCGCACCTTGCCTCTCTTGCCTGCAAATCCTCCATATTTCGCGGCATTCAACGACATGCTCGGCGCGGTCAATTGCCTCGGGCGTGCTTTCAGCATAGTCGTCGAGCCGGGCGGATGAACAGGGACGGCAGAGTTTGATTCCGCGGCAACTGAAAAGTTGGCCCATGCCTTTGCCGCGCGCCGCTGCCACGGCGCTCCTGTTGACGCTTACCGTCTTGCCGGGATGCAGCAATATCGGTCTGCCGAAGGAAGCCGCACCCGAGCCCGAGCCCGCCTACACCAAGCTGGTTGCCGACTACCTCAAATCCGTATTCAAAGGTTACGCCTCTTACAGCGATTTCGAAATAGCGGGCGTCCGCTGGGTCCACGCGCCCAAGGGCTGGGCGTGGCTCGCTTGCGCCCGCTTCCAAGATCACGGGCGGCAACGTACCTACGCCCTGTTCATCAAAGACGGCGCGGTCTTTGACGCACGCTATGCCGTTCAAACCGACGCCTGCGACGCGCAGACCTATTCGCCCTTCGACGTGACGACAGGGGCGATCAAGCCGGTGGACGCCGGCATTCAGAAGCCGATTTATTAAAGGGAGCGACGATCGTGCCGGGTCTGCACAGGTGTTTCGCGGCGTTTTCCGGCGGTCCGACCTTCGTCGCCCGGGTTGTCGTCGCATCTCGCCGGGTCGAGCCATGACTCGGGTGTTGGTGACCGGCGCAACCGGCTTCATCGGACGAGCCGTGACGGCGGCTTTCGCCGAAGCCGGATACACGCTCCGCACGGCCGTGCGGCGCCTGCCGCAGCCATCATTCGCCGACGACGTCGAGGTCATGCAGCACCCGGACCTTGCGCAGCCCTTCGACTGGCAGCCGCTGCTCGACGGAGTGGATAAAGTCGTCCATTTGGCCGGCATCGGCCGTGGCGACGGCAGCGCTGCTGCCGAGCTTTTCGACCGAATTAATCGGCACGCGACGGCGCGGCTCGCCGCTGCCGCGGCGCGTGCGGGCGTTGCGCATTTCGTGTTCGTCTCTTCGATCCGGGCGCAGAGCGGGCCCGCCGCCGATCATGCGCTGACCGAACGCGATGCGGCGGCGCCAATCGACGCCTATGGCCGATCGAAGCTCGCGGCCGAAGCGGCCGTGCGCTCGGCCGGCGTCCCGTTCACTATTCTGCGCCCAGTCCCGGTATATGGCCCCGGCGCAAGGGGAAACTTTGCCGCCCTGCTGCGCTTGGCGCTTTCGCGCTGGCCGCTCCCGGTCAAACATTTCGCCAACCGGCGCTCGCTTCTCGGCATCAACAATCTTGTCTCCGCATTCTGTTTTGTGCTCTCCGCACCCGGCGCATTGGGCGAGACCTACGTGGTTGCCGATCCCGGGATACCGCCGCGGCTTTGCGACGTGATTGCCACGCTGCGCCGGGCGCAAGGCCGCCGTCCGCTCGCCTTGCCCCTGCCGACGCATTACGTTGAAATGCCCCTGCGCGCGATGCGACGCGCAGACCTCTGGGAGCGCCTAGGCGGCAATCTACGAGTCGATCCAGGCAAGCTCATCGCCGCCGGGTGGCGACCGGCGCACGATACTTGCAGCGGCCTTGCCGCTCTGGCTCAGGCGGCGGTATCCGGCGTGCGCGACACCATGCCGCCGACAACGCCGACGCCGACCACGTAGAGCCAACCCGAGGTGAAATCGAACAGATGTGAGTTAAAGAACAAGGATACCACGTTCTGGACCACAACGATCATGCCGATCCAGGCGATCAGTCCGCCGCCGCGAAACAGCAAGAGATGCGCGACCCACATCGCCGCCAGCACGATGACGCCGACGATCCCGAGCTGGATGGCGACGGCGAAAATCTGGTTGTGGGGATTGGCGGGAGCCACCGATGAAGCGCCGGCTTCGCCGACCGCCGCGTTGCGAAACTGCTGCGCGATCGAACCGGTGCCGTGACCGACGAGGGGAGCTGCCTTGATGAACGACACCGACTTCTTCAAGAATTCGATGTGTAAACCGGTCGAGTTCATAGCGTTGTTGACACGATAGTCCTGCCACTCCTTGACGGTAACGATCAGACGCTCGCGCAGGTACGGCGACCCGAACCAAATTGTGATGCCGACGAGGGAGCCAAGCAGGCCGGCGCCGAGGATTCCTTTCCAGCCGAATTCGCGCCAGCCGAGCAAAAGCAGCAGCACCGGAGCGACGATAAGCGCGGTGCGGCTGGTCACGACGAAAAAGATGTTGCCGAGAAAGAGCAAGGCGAGTGCACCAAGCGCCGGAGCCGAACGCCACCACGGCGCCCGGCCGGCTTTGCAGGCGCATCCAAGAAGCGCAAATGCGCAGATCAGAAATTCCATGGTCTGAAAGATGTAATCCTTGACCGGAACGCCGAACTCCTTGCCGCGCCAGGTCAGGCCGGGAATCAACGTCAGGCCCCAGGACACCAGCAGCAGGCAAAGCACCGAGGCAAAAAACCCATAGAGGACCCAGATGCCGCGGTCGGACCGCCGAAAATGCGCCAACAGCAGGGGAATGAGCAGCAGCCGGTGGAATTTACCGAGGCCGCCGATGCGCTCGGCCCATGTCACGTCGGCCCACAGCATGCCGATGGCCGCAAGCAGCCACAGCAGGACGGGGAGCAAACCAGCGGCGGTCTTGAGTTCGCGCCGGAGCATGCCGGCGTCCACAATGGGCAAAACGGCGATAAGCCATAGCACGATCAAAATGCCGGTCGCAGTCGTCGACCACGGGAGCGACACGGCAATGCCCACCGCCAGCCAGTCGGCGAGCCGGACCAAGCGTCGGCGATCGAAGGCAGATGACATTGGAACGGCGATCATTCGACGAGCTATCGCTGGTCGGAACTCTGCCGGCCGGTTGATCGGACCGGCGTTTGCGCAGATTCGGCCGTGCGACGCACGAGCCCCGTGGTCGAATGCCCGGGCACCAAATCCACGAGGATGACGTCGCCGCCCGCGGCTTCGACCACCTCGCGGCCGACCACCTGCTCACGCCGATAGTCGGCGCCTTTGACCAGCACGGCCGGACGCACGCGTTTGATCAATTCGAGCGGCGTATCCTCCTCGAACAGGACGACGACGTCGACGGCTTCGAGCGCGGCAAGCACCTCGGCGCGGCCTTCGGCGGGATTGATCGGCCTGCCTTTGCCTTTGAGGCGCCGGGTCGA
>JASHRY010000267.1 GCA_030037105.1 Xanthobacteraceae bacterium | reverse complement strand
GATGAGGATTTCCCGCTTGCCGGCGTGGTTGGCTTGGCCGACGATTCCCTCTTCTTCCATGCGCTCCATCAGCGAGGCGGCGCGGTTGTAGCCGATCTGCAGCCGGCGTTGGATATAGCTGGTCGAAGCCTTGCGGTCGCGTGTGACGATCTGTACCGCCTGTTGATAGAGGTCGCCGCCGTCCGCCGCGCCCATGGCGGTCGCGTCGAACACCGTCTGGTCGCCGTCCTCCGCCAGCTCTTCTTCTGCCGTCACCGCTTCGAGGTATTGCGGCACGCCTTGCGACTTAAGGTGGCGCACGACCTTCTCGACCTCCTCGTCGGAGACGAAGGGGCCGTGAACGCGGCTGATGCGGCCGCCACCGGCCATGTAGAGCATGTCGCCTTGGCCGAGCAATTGCTCGGCGCCTTGTTCGCCGAGGATGGTGCGGCTGTCGATCTTCGAGGTGACCTGGAAGGAGATGCGGGTCGGGAAATTGGCCTTGATCGTGCCGGTGATGACGTCGACCGAGGGTCGCTGCGTCGCCAGGATCACGTGCAGCCCGGCCGCGCGCGCCATCTGCGCGAGACGTTGGACCACGCCTTCGATGTCCTTGCCGGCGACCATCATCAGGTCGGACATCTCGTCCACGATGATGACGATATAGGGCAACGGCTCGAGATCGAGCTCCTCGTTCTCGTAGATCGCTTCGCCGGTCTCGCGGTTATAGCCGGTATGCACGGTGCGGGTGAGCTTTTCTCCTTTGCCG
This sequence comes from Xanthobacteraceae bacterium, assembly GCA_030037105.1. The sequence continues at coordinate 4,881 of JASHRY010000267.1, read as the reverse complement.
CGTGCCTCGGCGACGCGCGCGTTGTAGCTGTCGATGTTGCGCACGCCGAGTTTCGACATCTTCTTGTAGCGCTCCTCCATCTCCCGCACCGCCCATTTGAGCGCGACCACCGCCTTCTTCGGATCGGTGACCACGGGCGCGAGCAGGTGGGGAATGCCGTCGTAGACGGAAAGCTCGAGCATTTTCGGGTCGACCATGATCAGCCGGCATTGATCGGGATGCAGCCGATAAACGAGGCTGAGGATCATGGTGTTGATGGCGACCGACTTTCCCGAGCCGGTGGTGCCGGCAATAAGCAGGTGCGGCATGCGCGAAAGATCGACGAGAACGGCTTCGCCGCCGATCGCCTTGCCGAGGCAGAGCGGCAGCCGGGCATTCGTTTCGGCATAGTCGCGCGAGGCCAGAAGCTCGCGCAGATAGACTCGCTCGCGCGTCGGATTCGGCAATTCGATGCCGATCGCGTTCCTTCCGGACACCACCGCGACGCGCGCGGAGAGCGCGCTCATGGAGCGGGCGATGTCGTCGGCGAGACTGATCACGCGCGAGGATTTGATGCCGGGTGCGGGCTCGAGCTCGTAAAGCGTGACCACCGGACCGGGCCGCGCATTGATGATCTCTCCACGCACGCCGAAATCGGCAAGCACGCCCTCGAGGGCGGTGGCATTTTCCTGGATCAATTCGACGCTCAGCGTCGTTCGCTCGCCGGCGCGCGGCGCCGTCAGAAGGTTGAGCGACGGCAGCTCGTAGCCGCCTGCTTCCCGGCGCACGGGTCTTGCGGCCGAGCGCGGCTTGCGCGCCGCGCGGGGCGCAGCCTCGGCGTTCTCTTCTTGGTCATCGGTCCCGCCGTCGGCGCGCGTGTCGGACCGAGGCTCGAAACGCGGCTCGGCGCGGCGTTGCGGCGCGGCGCTGCCGTGCCGCAACGGGATCTGCGCCGGTGCACGGACGCGGAGCAGCCGCGCCAGCCGCGCGCGCAAGCTCAGCACGGCATGAGTCAGGCGGCCGAGCGAAATCCATGCTTTCTCGTCTTCGTCCTCGGTTGCGTCGTCTTCTTCATCCTCCTCCGTTCCACGCCAAATCATGCCGGCGGCGCCGGCAAAGGCGGCGAGCGCTGCGATCCCGAGCACAATGGCGGCCGCAGCGCGATGGACGCCCGCAAGCGGCGCGCCGAGGAAAAGCGCCGGCAGGCGCAGCACGGCGTCGCCGATCACGCCGCCGAGGCCGGACGGCAACGGCCAATGAGCGCCGCGCGGCAAACACGATGCGAATGCGGCAGTGATGACCGCGCCCACCACCCAGAGCAGAACGCGCAGCCGTTCACGGGTGAGCGGCCGATGGCCGAGCAGCCGATAGCCCCATACCCCGATCGGCAAGAGCAACGCCAACGCGCCGAGCCCGAGCAATTGCATCAGCAAATCGGCGACGATCGCACCGGGACGGCCGAGGAGGTTGTGCACCGGAGCATCGGTGGCGTGGCTCAGCGAGGGATCCTGAACCGACCAGGTGGCGAGCGCGAGCGCCGCCGTCATCGCCAGACTGACCAGCACGACGCCGCCCGCCTCGCGCAGCCGCCGCTTGAGCACCGCGCCGAGTTGACCGGAGAGGAAAGCCATCCCATCGAGACCGCGGTCGATCATCGACATCGTGCTGACCTTGGATACTTTAATTCGAGCATGATCTTGTCCGAGGACCGATTCCTACTTTCCGGGATCATGCGTTAGCCGAGCACCGCGACGAGACGGTTGAGGCCCTCGGCGGTGATCTCCCTGTTCTGCACCATGGCCACGCGGATATAGTCGGCCCCGGGATTGCTGCCGTCGTGCTGATCGCGCGCGAGATAACGGCCGGGCACGACACGCACGCCGGCCTCGCGCCACAAAGCAACCGTCGCCGCTTCGCTGCCGCCCTGCGCGGCAACGTCGAGCCAGAGGAAAAATCCGCCGGCGGGGCGGCGGTAGCGGTAGCGGCCGCCGACGATCCGATCGGCCAGATCGAATTTTTCCCGATAGAGGCGGCGGTTTTCCTCGACGTGGGTTTCCTCGCCATAGGCGGCGATGGCGACGCGTTGCGCCGGCGTCGGCACCTGCGGCGCCGCCACGCTCCGCAGTTCGAGGAACGCCGCGAGGAAGCGGCGGTCGCCGGCGACAAAACCCACGCGCAACCCCGGCAGGCTGGAGCGCTTGGACAACGAATGGAAGACGACGACGTTGGCGAAATCGGGCGCCGCTGCTTCCAGCATCCCCGGCGGCGGCTCCTCGCTGTAGATCTCGCAGTAGCACTCGTCGCTGAAAACGAGGAATCCGAAGCGCCGCGCCAACGCGGTGAGCTTGCCAAGATAAGCGCGGTCGGCGACCGCGCCCTGCGGATTCGACGGCGAGGCGAGATAGAAGGCGACCGTGCGCGCGAGCACATCCTCCTTCAGCGCATCGAGATCGGGCAGAAAGCCGTGCGCCGCAATTGCCGGCAAAAAGACCGGCTCGCAATCCGCCGCGACCGCGCCGGCGGCATAGGCGGCATAAAACGGATTGGGGATGAGTACGGCCGGCCGGCCGGCGCGCGGGGCCACCCAGGTCTTGGCGGCGAGCGCGGCGAGAAAAAGCCCCTCGCGCGTGCCGTTGAGCACGAGCACTTCCGTCGCCGCATCGACCGGACGCTCGAGCGCATAGCGCCGCGTGAGCCACTTGGCGACCGCCTCGGCGAAGGCATCGAGGCCCTTGTTCATCGGATAGCGGCCGAATTCGTCGACATGCGCGGCGATCACCGGCCCGACGAAGGCGGGAATGGGATGCTGCGGCTCGCCGACCGCCATGCCGATCGCCGGCTGGCCCGGCGGGGTCGCGTCGAGAAGCTCGCGCAGGCGCACGAAAGGCGAGCGCGCGTCAAGCGCGCGGACCGGCGAAAAGGGAGCCTGGCGGGTCATCCTGTACATCATGAACAGCGGGGCCGCCCGCCGCATCACCGACTGGATAGCATAGGAGCGGCGAGGTTAAGACCCGATTAACCATCGCCTGGAGGACGACGCCCAAATTACCGCCTTCCGATGTCTGCGGCGTGGGGATGCGGTCATATTCCGCTGCCCTGAGTGCGTAGCGGCGATCAAAAATATTTTGCCTGGAGATCGACGGTCGACTCGACGCCGAGGCGGTCGAAATTGGCCGCCAGCCACTGGTCGGCGCGTTCGCGGCCGGACTTATGAAGACGCGTCAAGAAACGCCGGTCGCCGTTCAATCTGCTCGACCATGACAGATCTCTGATCAAATCCTCGGCTTCGATCAGGTGGATGAGCAAACGTCGGCCGCCGTCCATCCGGCCGTCGTCGATAAGCTTGGTCAGATAAGCGATGGACCGCATTTCGCGAATGAGCGAGGTATTGAAACTGATCTCCTGCATGCGATTCATGATCGCGGGAGACGTCTTGGGTATCCCCGGCCGCTCGGCTGGCGTGATATGGACCATGAGGATGTCGCGCGCCTGGCAGTTGTAGATCAGCGGAAAGATCGCGGGATTCCCCACGAAGCTGCCGTCCCAGTAGTACTCGCCGTCGACCTCGATGGCATGCATCATCAGCGGCAGGCACGTTGACGCCAGCAGATGTTCGGCGCGGATTTCCTCGCCGGCGAAGACCTTCACCTTGGCTGTCTGCACATTGGTCGCGCAAAGAAACAACTTCACCGCCCGTTGCCGGCGCACGCGCTCGAAGTCGATGGCGTCCTCGAACAAGGTCTTGAACGGATTGTAATTGAGCGGATTGAGTTGATAGGGAGAAGCATAATAGGCGAGCGCCTCCATGAAGACGTAACCGGGTGAATGTTCAAGGCCGAAATTCGGGTTCACCGCGTCGGCCGGGGAGGGCTTGAATATTCCCTGGGACGCCATGGCGGATAGCCGTTGCCAAAAGCGCCGCAACGCATCCCGGGCGCCTTCGCGGCCGCCGGCCGCCAAGCCGTCGGCGAGCACGACGGCGTTGACGGCGCCGGCGCTGGTTGCGGTGATGCCTTCGAAGCGAAGCCGCTCTTCTTCAAGCAGGCGGTCGAGCACGCCCCAGGTGAACGCGCCATGGGTCCCGCCGCCCTGAAGGGCCAGGTTGATCACTTTCTGGTCGGCCGCCGAAGCGGCCTCCGGCGCTGGGCCGGCAACTCTCTCCTGGTTTTCTATGAGGTTCATCATCCGGCTTTTCGACAAAGCTCACCGCTGCAGTAAGATTCGGGCCCGCCGGCAATTGGGATCTCAGCTCCGCTTTGGCATCGCCTGTTTAGGCTTATCTCACCTGCCGAAAACGCAATATGGAGCGTTCCGCGACACTGGCGGACATTTCAATAGCATTTCATGACCCACAATGCTCATGGCCGACACCCTTGAACATTAACAGATTAATATCGATCGGGCGGCCCGGTTCCGGGAATGGCGGCCGGAAAGTCGCATAAGTTACGGTCCTCGCGCTGCGTGCCGGCGCACGCCAGGCGTGCGCCCTGTGTTGCGGATCGATGATTTTCCGAGCTTGTGGGACATGCGTGTGCAGGGGTGCCAAGATTTGGCGCGACGAAGGCGCGCACCACGTCAGCCGGGCCTTCGCTTGCGTCATTTTGGGCTTCGGCCCTACTATTCGGCTATTCGGCGCAATTTCGATATCGTAGAAGTCCAGGGGGAACTAAAGAACGGGAGGGTTCGAATGTCCAAGCGATTGGTCGTGGCGATCGCGGCGCTTGCCGTCACGGCGAGCGGCGCGATGGCTCAGGAAGTGAAGGTCGGGGTCGTCCTGCCCTATACTGGTATCGGCGCCGAACTGGCGCAGCAAATCGACCGCGGCATGGAAATCTATCTCAAGCTCCATGCCAATGAGATCAAGCCCTACACCTTCAAGTTCATCAAACGCGACTCCAAGGC
>JASHRY010000266.1 GCA_030037105.1 Xanthobacteraceae bacterium | reverse complement strand
AATGCATATATAAGTCGCGAGCGTGACTGCATTATAGTGCAGTTTTATGGCGGCGGTCATGGCTGATGCGCAACACGCTGCCGAACGTCCTCTGGCCAACGGCCGGACGCGGATTGATTTCCAGACCGAGCCTGCGCGCTATCGCCATTGGAAGCTCAAGATCGAGGGAGACATCGCCACGTTGTTCCTGGACGTGGACGAGAAGGGAGCTCTGTTCGAAGGCTACGACCTCAAGCTCAACTCCTACGATCTCGGCGTCGATATCGAACTCGCCGACGCCGTCGAGCGGCTGCGTTTCGAGCATCCGCAGGTCCGCGTTCTGGTTTTGCGCTCGGGCAAGCCGCGGGTGTTCTGCGCCGGCGCCAACATCCGCATGCTCGCCGGCGCGAGCCATGCGCACAAGGTCAATTTCTGCAAATTCACCAACGAAACGCGCAACGGCATCGAGGATTTGAGCGCGAATTCCGGCCTCGAGACCATCTGCGCCATCAGCGGCACGGCGGCGGGCGGCGGCTACGAATTGGCGCTCGCGGCCGACCACATTATGCTGGTGGACGACGGCTCCTCGGCGGTCGCCTTGCCGGAATTGCCGTTGCTTGCGGTGCTGCCCGGCACCGGCGGCCTCACCCGCGTTTCCGACAAGCGCAAGGTGCGCCGTGACCACGCCGATTTTTTCTGCACCACGGAAGAGGGCGTGAAAGGCCAGCGCGCGCTCGAATGGCGGCTGGTCGATGAAGTGGTGCCGGGCTCGAAATTCGAGGAGGCGGTCGCCGCGCGGGCGAAGGAATTCGCGGCGAAATCCCGCCGTGCCGATGTGAGCCGGGGCATCAAGCTCGCGCCGCTCGCGCGCAGCTTCTCCGCGGACAGCGTCGAATATGGCTCGCTCGGCGTCGAATTCCGGCGTGCAGAGCGGATCGCCGCGATCACCTTGCGCGGGCCCGCGGCGCCGCCGCCGGCTTCGGCCGAAGCCATGGCGGCGCTCGACTCGAATTTCTGGCCGCTGCAGCTTGCGCGCGAACTCGACGACGCCATTCTCCACATCCGGCTCAACGAGTTCAATGTTGCCGCGATCGTGTTCAAATCCGCAGGCGATCCAAGCGAGGTCGTCGCCTATGAGCGGTTCCTCGACGCCAACAAGGATCACTGGCTCGCGCGCGAAATCCGGCTTTTGTGGAAACGCGTGCTCAAGCGCGTCGATCTCACCTCGCGCTCCCTCGTCGCCCTTATCGAACCGGGCTCGTGCTTTGCCGGCACGCTCGCGGAGCTCGCCTTCGCCAGCGACCGCTCCTACATGCTGGCCTCCTCCCTTCCCTCCCCCGCAAGCGGGGAAGGGTCAGGGAGGGGGCGCAACGGCGACAACAAGCCTGCGGCGATGATCGCGCTGACCGAGACCAATTTCGGCGCCTATCCGATGTCGAACGGGGTCACCCGGCTCGCCAGCCGCTTCCTCGCCAATCCCGCCGATCTCGACGCGGCGCGGGCCGCGCGCGGCAAAATGCTCGACGCTGCGGCCACAGAGCGGCTCGGACTCGTCACCTTCGCGCCTGACGACATCGATTGGGACGACGAGGTGCGGGTCTTCCTCGAAGAGCGCGCCAGTTTCTCGCCCGACGGCCTCACCGGCCTCGAAGCCAATCTGCGCTTCGCCGGGCCGGAGACTATGGAATCGAAAATCTTCGCCCGGTTGAGCGCGTGGCAGAACTGGATTTTCCAGCGTCCCAACGCGGTCGGCGAGGAGGGCGCGCTCAAGCGCTACGGCACCGGCCAGAAGCCGGTGTTCGATACCCGGAGGGTATGAACATCAATTTCCCTCCCCCCGCTTGTGGGGGAGGGAAGGGAGGGGGTCTGCGGCCTCGACGCTGGCGCTGGCTTCAAACACCGACCCCTTCCGGCGAGCTGCGTTCGCCACCTCCCCCGCATGCGGGGGGAGGTGACAGGAAGATTAGGAGTTGCCCATGAGCACCGTCGAGACCGTCGACTACACGACCAGGATTCCAAACAACGTCAATCTCGCCGAGGACCGGCAGGTGTTGCGCGCGCTGGAGAGCTGGCATCCGGGCTACATCGACTGGTGGAAGGACATGGGGCCGGACGGATTCCAAGAAGCGCTCGTTTATCTGCGCACCGCGGTCTCGGTCGATCCGAAGGGTTGGGCGAAGTTCGACTATGTAAGGATGCCCGAATACCGCTGGGGCATCCTCTTGGCGCCAAAGGAGGAAGGTCGCAAGATTCCGTTCGGTCGCCATTACGGCGAGCCGGCGTGGCAGGACGTGCCCGGCGAGTATCGCGCCACCTTGCGCCGCCTCGTCGTCATCCAGGGGGACACCGAGCCGGCTTCGGTCGAGCAGCAGCGCCATCTCGGCAAGACCGCGCCCTCGCTCTACGACATGCGCAACGTCTTCCAGGTCAACGTCGAGGAAGGCCGCCATTTGTGGGCCATGGTCTATATCCTGCAGAAATATTTCGGCCGCGACGGCCGCGAGGAGGCGGCCGAGCTGCTGCAGCGCCGCTCCGGCGACGCCGACAAGCCGCGCATGCTCGGCGCCTTTAACGAAGCGACGCCCGATTGGCTGTCGTTCTACATGTTCACGTTCTTCACCGATCGCGACGGCAAGATGCAGCTCGAAAGCCTGGCGCAGTCCGGCTTCGATCCGCTTTCGCGCACCTGCCGGTTCATGCTGACCGAGGAAGCGCACCATATGTTCGTCGGCGAGACCGGCGTCGGGC
>JASHRY010000265.1 GCA_030037105.1 Xanthobacteraceae bacterium | reverse complement strand
GTCGGCTCCGACGGCGAGGTCATCCGTCTCGTCGGCACGCTCACCGACGTCACCGACTTCAAGACCGTGGAGGAACGTCTCCTGCACGATGCGGTGCACGACAATATTACCGGCCTGCCCAACCGCGAACTGTTCCTTGACCGACTCGATGGGGTGCTCGGTTTCGCCAAGGCCGACACCGCGATCCGGCCGACGGTGATGGTGATCGACCTCGATCGCTTCAAGCAGGTCAACGACTCGGTCGGCATGGCGATCGGCGACTCGATCCTGCTTACGCTGGCGCGACGGCTCGCGCGGCTGATCAAGCCGCAGGACACGCTGGCCCGCCTTTCCGGCGACCAGTTCGGTCTCATCCTGCTATCGGAGCGCGATTCCGCGCGCATCATCGCCTTCGCCGAAACCGTGCGCCGCACGCTGCGCGCTCCGATTACCTTCAACGACCGCGAGATCTTCCTGACCGGCTCGATCGGATTGTCGCTCGGCGACGGTGGGTCGCAACGCGCCGAGGAAAGATTGAAGGACGCCGAACTCGCCATGTATCACGCCAAGCGCATCGGCGGCGACCGCATCGACGTCTTCAAGATCGCGATGCGCGCGCGCAAAACCGATCGGCTGTCGATCGAATCGGAATTGCGGCGGGCGATCGATCGCGAAGAGATCGCGATCCTTTATCAGCCAATCGTGCGCCTCGACGACCGCGCCGTCGCCGGCTTCGAGGCGCTGGCGCGCTGGAATCATCCGCGCATGGGCCGGGTGTCGCCGATCGAGTTCATCACCATCGCCGAGGAGACCGGACTCATCGTCAAACTCGGCCTTTTCGTGCTCGAGCGCACCGCGCGGCAGCTCAGCGTCTGGCAGCGCACGCTGCGCCCGCGCGACTCGCTGTTCGCCAGCGTCAACGTCTCCTCGCGCCAATTGCTGCGTCACGACCTCATCCAGGACCTGCGCACGGTGCTGGCGCGGGCTCCGCTCGCCAGCGGGTCGCTCAAGCTCGAACTGACCGAATCGGTGGTGATGGAGAATCCGGAGCACGCCACGCAGATGCTGCAACGGATTCGCGAGCTTGGCGCCGGCCTCGCCCTCGACGATTTCGGCACCGGCTATTCCTCGCTCGCCTATCTGCAGCGCTTTCCGTTCGACACGATCAAGATCGATCAGTCGTTCGTACGCACCACGGCAAAAGGCACACGCCCGGTGATCCTGCGCTCGATCATCGCGCTGGCGCACGATCTCGGCATGGACGTGATCGCCGAAGGAGCGGAGACGGATTCCGACGCGGTCGAGCTTTTTCAGCTCGGCTGCGAGTACGCGCAGGGCTTCGTGTTCGGCGAGCCCATGGCGCCCGAACGCGCGCGCGAGCTGCTCGTGCAGCATGGTAAAGCGGATGTCAGAGGCCAGATGTCGGAGGTCAGATGACGGAGGACGGACGACGGATAAAGCAATTATTCCATCATCCGTCCTCTATCCTCTGTCGTCCGCTTCAGGCATGCCCGGCGTCGCTCGACAGCATGCCGAGATCGATGCCGATTTTTTTCAGCGCTTTGTCGTATTTGCCGCCGATATCGGCGCCGAAGATGAGCTCCGGATCGGGAGCGCAGTGCAGCCAGCCGTTGCCCTGAATCTCGCTTTCGAGCTGGCCGGGGGCCCAGCCGGCATAGCCGAGCGCGAGAATTGCGCTCGCCGGCCCGTCGCCGCGGGCGATCGCCTTGAGAATGTCGATCGTGGCGGTGAGACAGATCCCGTCGTCGATCGGCAGCGTCGAGTTTTCGATGAAGAAGTCGGCCGAGTGCAGCACGAAGCCGCGCTCGGTCTCCACCGGCCCACCGCGCATGACCTTCACCACTCCGGCACGCGACGGCAGTCGGATCACATCGGCGGCCGGAATCACGTCGAGCTTCACCAGCAGATCGGAAAAATTGATGTTCGGCGCCGGACGATTGACGACGATGCCCATGGCGCCTTCGGCGGAATGCGCGCAGACATAGATCAGCGAGCGGGCAAAGCGCTCGTCGAGCATCGCCGGCATGGCGATCAGCATCTGGCCGTCCAGATAGCCCCGGCCCCCGCCCTTGATCTTTCCCGATGCGCCGCGCGGTAATTTCATAGCCGAAAGGTTAGCCGATCGATCCGCTTTTGCAAACAAACGGCCGCGACAAAAGTTCACGATATCCCCCTCGAGTCGGCCCGCGGCCGGCCGCCAAGTCACGATCATGTCAGTGGCGCGTGTGCGTGCGGTTGTCCTAGAAAGCGGCGATGACCCCTGCCGCGGCGCATTTTCGGGCAACGATTGTGACTACCGCTCTCGTCTGCGCGGTGGGCCTGCCGAGGGCGCGGGCGCAGGACGCCTCCGCGTGGGATACGACGGCTCATGCCGCCGCGCGACTGCTTGCCGGCGCTGCGCGCAACTCCGCCGGCGCGGCGCAGCGAGCGCGGTTGCGGGCCGGCATCGAAATCCGGCTCGATCCCGGCTGGAAGACCTATTGGCGTTATCCCGGCGATTCCGGCGTGCCACCGAAGCTCGATGTCGCCGGCTCCGACAATGTCGAATCGGTGAACATGCTGTGGCCGGCGCCCGAGCGATTTGCCGACGGCGCCGGCGGCCATTCGATCGGCTATATGGGCGACGTCGTGTTTCCGCTGCGGATCATCGCAAAAGACGCAGCCAAACCGGCTTCGTTGCACGTGAAGTTCGGCTACGCCATCTGCGGCAATCTCTGCGTGCCCGCGCAAGCCGACCTTCGTCTCATGCTGCCGGGCAAAGGCGGCGAAGAGGAGCCGGCGCTCGCTGCGGCGCAGGCGCGCGTGCCGCGGCGGGTGCCGCTCGGGGCCGGCGCCGGGCTCGCCATTCGCTCGGTGCATCGCGAAGCCGACGGCGCGCACGGGCGGATCGTGGTCGAGATCTTTGCGCCGAACGCCGCACCGGTCGACCTGTTCGTCGAGGGCCCGACGCCCGACTGGGCGCTGCCGTTGCCCGCGCCCATTGCTCCCGCACCCGGCGACGCACCGGGACTGCGGCGATTCGCGTTCGAACTCGACGGTCTTCCTCCGGGCGCGAGCGCCAAAGACGCCACGCTCACTTTCACCGCCGTTTCGCCAGACGACGCCATCGAGGTCGAAACCCATCTCGACTAATTCGCGCGGCACGCTATTTTAGGGGCGCGTTTGACAGCACGCCGGATGCAAAGTGGGCGACACTATTCCGATTTCTAATCCCGCATCAAAGAGGACATGACCATGCCCATCAAGGTTGGCGACCGCTTGCCCGAAGCGAAATTCCGCGTGATGGGGCCCGAAGGCCCGGCCGTCAAGACGACGGAAAACGTATTCAAGGGCAAGAAGGTGGTGCTGTTTGCCGTTCCCGGCGCCTTCACGCCGACCTGCAACAACAACCACCTGCCCGGCTTCCTCAAGAACGTCGACGCGTTCAAGAAGAAGGGCGTCGACACCGTCGCCGTCACCGGCGTCAACGACGTGTTCGTGTTCGACGCGTGGAAGAAATCGGCCGGCGCCGCTGGCAAGATCGAGTTCCTGGCCGACGGCAACGGCGAGTTTGCCAAGGCGCTCGACATGACGATCGACGGCTCCGGCCTCGGGCTCGGCACCCGCTCCAAGCGCTACGCCATGTTGGTCGAGGACGGCATAGTGAAGAAGCTCAACGTCGAGGAAAATCCCGGCCAGGCGCAGACTTCGAGCGCGGAGAATCTGCTGAAGTCGATGTGATACGAACCCGGCTCATCGCTTCGCCCGCCATTCCGGACGGCCGCTGACGCGGCTTGCGGAATAAAACTACGGCTTCGAGATCGTCCCCCCCGCCGCGCGAATTTCGGCAATGGCCGCGCGCGCGAGCGCATCCGCGCGTTCGTTCACGCCGTGGCCGGCATGGCCGCGAACCCAGTGCCAGCGCACCTGGTGGGAGCCGAGCGCGGCATCGAGACGCTTCCACAGATCGGCGTTCTTCACCGGCTTCTTGTCCGAGGTGCGCCAGCCGTTGCGCTTCCAGGCGCCGATCCAGGACATGATGCCGTTGCGCAGGTATTGGCTATCGGTATGCAGATCGACGCGGCAGGGCCGCCTCAGCGCTTCGAGCGCGGCGATCGCGGCCGTCAGCTCCATGCGGTTGTTGGTGGTCAACGCCTCGCCGCCCTTGAGCTCCTTCTCGCGGTCGCCAAAAGAGAGGATCGCAGCCCAGCCGCCGGGACCCGGATTACCCGAGCAGGCACCGTCGGTGTGAATGACGACGTGCGGCAACGGCCCGGTCACGGCTCCGTCATCCCGTAGTCGCGCACGCTCGTAACCATCTGGTGGAAGCGGAGCTTGCGGGCATATTCGAGCGGATCCTTGGGCCGCACCAGCGCGCCGGGCGGCACGTCGAGCCAATCGACCAGGCGCGTGAGCAGGAACCGCAAGGCGGCCCCGCGCGCCAACAGCGGCAGCTTCGCCCGTTCCTGCGGCGAGAGCGGGCGTATTTTGGCGTAATTTGCCAACAGCGCGCGACCCTTGGTCACGTTGTAGGAATGATCGGGTTCGAAGCACCAGGCGTTGAGGCAGATGGCGACATCGTAGACCAGCGTGTCGGTGCAGGCGAAGTAGAAATCGATCAGCCCGGAGAGCTTGTCGCCGAGGAAAAACACGTTGTCGGGGAAAAGGTCGGCGTGGATGATGCCCTGCGGCAGGCCGCGCGGCCAATCGCGTTCGAGCGCATCAAGCTCGACGGCGAGGATGCCGGTGAGATCGCGCCTGACCTCGTGCGCGCGCTCCTTGCTCGCCTCGTAGAGTTGCCGCCAGCCTGCGACCGAAAGCGCATTGGCGCGCCGCATCGGGAAATCGCCGCCGGCAAGATGCAGCCGCGCCAGCGCCTCGCCCAAGGCCGCGCAATGCGCCACGCTCGGCCGGCGAATCCACATGCCGTCGAGAAAGGTCACGATCGCAGCCGGCCGCCCGGCGAGCCTACCCAGCGTATGGCCGGCCTTGTTCTTGACCGGCTGCGGGCAGGTGATGCCGCGGCTCGCCAGATGCTCCATCAAGGCGAGGAAGAACGGCAGGTCGGCTTCGGCGACCCGCCGCTCATAAAGAGTCAAGATGAAGTAACCGCGGCTCGAGTGAATGAGGAAATTCGAGTTTTCCACCCCCTCGGCGATGCCCTTGTAGGCCAATAACTCGCCGATATCGTAGCCGGCGAGGAAAGGAGCGAGGTCTTCCGCGGTGACATCGGTATAGACCGCCATGAAGGTCTCCAGCACCTTCGCGGCTAGCCCGGCCTGCGTATCGCCGTCAAGGTGCAGGATCCCTCAACCGATGCTCGCTTGCCAATCCCGGCCGCCGGTTTGGCGAGCGGTTCGCCGGGCGGTATGATTGATTGGATGAGACGGCAGCAAAGAGCCCGCTCGCCGGCGTTTCTGCCGCGAGCAAGCGGGACCCACGCATGAAGACCATTCTCCTTCCGACCGAAAATAACGCCGCCATGATTCCGGCTTTGGATGCGGCGCTGCTGCTCGCGCAGAAATTCGGGAGTTGCATCGAGGGCTTTCCCCTGCGCCCGGCCGTCGCCGACCTGGTGGCGATGGACCCCGACGCCGGTTTGACCATGGTGGCCGTCAAGGAGAACGACACAGAAATGGTGCGCCAGGCGGAGGGCCAGTTCCTCGCCTTCATGCAACGCCATGGCGTGTCGCAGCGCGCCGACGAGGCGCCGGCGGCGCCGACGGCGGTATCATGGGCGTGGCACGGCTCCGCGCCAAGCGGCCACGATTTCGTCGGCAGCCATGGCCGCGTGTTCGACGTCATCGTGCTGGCGCGCCCGGGAGAGGAATGGCAGAGCCTCTCAATGGCCACGCTCGAATCCGCCTTGTTCGAAAGCGGACGTCCGGTGCTCATCGCGCCGCCCTCCTCGCCGCGCTCACTGGCGAGCAACGTGCTGATCGCCTGGAATTGCAGCACCGAGCAGGCGCGGGCGACGGCGTTCGCCATGCCGCTGCTGCGGCTCGCCGCGCACATCACCATCTTGACCGTCGAGGGCGCAACCGTCGCCGGGCCGAGCGGGGCCGAGTTGGCGCGCTCGCTCAAGATCAACGGCATCGCCGCGGAGCCCGTCACCATCAACCCCGGCAAGCGTAGCGCCGGCGAGGAGACCCTCGCCAAGGCCGAGGAACTCGGTTGCGACCTCATCGTCAAGGGCGCCTATACGCAAAGCCGCCTGCGCCAGATGATCTTCGGCGGCACCACGCGGCACATCCTCGCCCACGCCAAGCTGCCCGTGCTGATGGCGCATTGAGAGCGGCCCGCTACGGCTTTACTTCAGGTCCTTGCGGATGATCTTGCCGATGTTGCTCTTCGGCAAACTATCGACGAACACGATCGTCTTCGGAATCTTGTAGCCGGCGAGCCGCTCGCGCGCATAGGCGGTGAGATCGGCCGCCTCGAGCGCCGGGTCGCGCCTGACGACGAAGAGCTTCACCGCCTGGCCGGTGTTCGAGTCCGGCACGCCGATGACCGCGGCCTCGAGCACGCCCGGATGCCGGCCGATCACGTCTTCCACCTCGTTGGGAAACACCTTGAAGCCGGAGACGTTGACCATGTCCTTCTTGCGGTCGAGGATTTTCAAAAAGCCCTGCGCGTCGAGCGCGCCGATGTCGCCGGTGTGCAGCCAGCCGTCGGCGGTGAGCACGAGCTTGGTCTCGTCGGGCCGTTGCCAGTAGCCCTGCATCACTTGCGGGCCGCGCACGCACACTTCGCCGGCCTCGCCGACGGCAACGTCTTTGCCGGAATCGTCGCGGATCGCCACCTCGGTCGAGGAGACCGGCAGGCCGACGGTACCGGGCTTCGGATTCGTCAGCGGATTGATGCAAACGATCGGCGACGCCTCGGTCAGACCGTAGCCCTCGACCAGCGCAGTGCCGGTGATCTCGTGCCAGCGCGCCATCACCACGCTTTGCAGGGCGGCGCCGCCGCCAATGGCGAAGGCGAGCCTGCTGAAATCCAAGGCGGCGAACTCAGGCGCGTTGATCAGCGCGTTGAACAGCGTGTTGACGCCGGTCATGGTTGCGACCCGGGTGCGCCGCATGGTGCGGATCAGGCCCTTGATGTCGCGCGGATCGGGAACGAGCACGCTTAGGCCACCCATCAAGGCAAAGGCGAGCAAATTCGCGGTTAGCGAGAAGATATGATAGAGCGGTAGCGGCGTGAGCACGGATCCCTGTTCCTCCGGGAGGTGCGGCGCGATCCAGGCGCGGCCCTGCAATGCGTTGGCCACTAGATTGCGGTGCGTCAGGATCGCGCCCTTGGGCACGCCCGTTGTGCCGCCGGTATATTGCAGCAAAGCCGGCGCAGTCGCCGCAGGATGCGCGTCGGCATAGCGTTCGCTCGGCCGGCGGTTGCAGGCGTCGTGCAGCAGCGTGACTGCGTCGAAGCGCCAAGGCGGCACGGCGCGCCGGATATAGGCGTTGGCAAAATTGAAGATCAAACGCTTGAGCGCGGGCATGAAATCGCCAAGCCGCGCCACCACGACGTGGCGGATCCGCGTCTCGGCGAGGATCGTTTCGAGCTTGTGCGCGAAGTTCTCCATGATCACGATGACGACGGCGCCCGAATCCACGAGCTGCTCTTTCAGTTCGCGCTGGGTGTAGAGCGGATTGACGTTGACGACGGTCAACCCGCCGCGCAGCGCGCCAAGGAACGCCACCGGATAGGCGAGCAGGTTCGGCAGCATGATCGCAACGCGGTCGCCCGGGCGGCATTTCGCCTCCTCGACGAGGAAAGCCGCAAAGGCGCGACTCGCGCGCTCCCACTCGTCATAGCTCATGCGCGCGCCCAGGCATTCGAACGCCGGGCGTTTGCTGTGACGCCGGCAAGCATCGAGCAGCATGGCGGCGAGCGAGGGGTAGGAATCCGGATCGATGCTCCGCGGCACCGACGCCGGATAAGAGGCGAACCAGATCGGGTCCGCGGCGCCGGCCTTGGCCGGCGCCGCGGTGCTCTGAAGCTCAAGCGTCATGACGTTCGATCCTCGGCGGAAAGTCGCCTTGCAGAATCCCCGGGCATTTGCGCTCCGTCCGCCGCCGGAAAGCAACGCAAATCTTCGCTCCCGAGGCGCGCAAGCGGCAGCGCATAGTTTGCGGCCCCTATGTTTTGCACATCGGCATTGTCTCGGGCGCGGCCGACCGGCATCCTCGCAAAGAAGGCCAATTTATTGAGAGTACAGATTATCCATACTTTTCTTATCCACACC
>JASHRY010000264.1 GCA_030037105.1 Xanthobacteraceae bacterium | reverse complement strand
ATTCCTGTCCCTGATGTTGCGCACGTCCCTTCGCTTGCGCGGGAAATGATTACGCCGCCTCCGCTTTGGTTCGCATTTCCGCTGCGCCGACCGCGCCCGACGTTTTGATCTCGGCAATCTCCTTGTCGGAATAACCGAGCACGCCGCGCAGAATTTCGTCGGTGTGTTCGCCAAGGAGGGGGGAGCGCCGAACGTCGGCGGGCGAATCCGACAGTTTGATCGGGTTGCCCACCGTCAAATAGCGGCCGCGGGTGGGATGATCGACCTCGACCACGGTGCCGGTTGCGCGCAACGACGGCTCCTCCGCGAGTTCCTTCATCGACAGGATCGGCCCGCAGGGAATGTCATGCTTGTTGCATGTTTCCATGACCTCGAACTTGGTCATGGTCATGGTCCATTGCTCGATGGTGTTGAAGATCTGACGCAAGCGCGGCAGCCGCGCCGACGGTGTGGCGTAATCCGGATCGGTCTTCCAGTCCGGCTTGCCGATGAGGTCGCAGATCGAGGGCCATACCGGCGCCTGGGTGATGAAATAGACATAGGCATCGAGGTCGCTTTCCCAGCCCTTGCATTTCAAGATCCAGCCCGGCTGGCCGCCGCCGGAATCGTTGCCGGCGCGCGGCGTCGCCGGACCGAACTGAATGCCCTCGCCGTATTGGCTATACTCGATCAACGGGCCGTGCTTGAGCCGTTGCTGATCGCGCAGTTTGACCCGCGTAAGGTTGAGCACGCCGTCCTGCATGGCGCACAGCACCTTTTGACCGCGGCCGGTGCGAATGCGTTGATAGAGCGCGCTGACGACGCCGAGCGCGAGATGCAGGCCGGTGCCGCTGTCGCCGATCTGCGCACCGGTGACGAGCGGAGGCCCATCGCGGAAGCCGGTCGTCGATGCCGCGCCGCCGACACATTGGGCGACATTCTCGTAGACCTTGCAATCAGCATAGGGACCGGGGCCGAATCCCTTCACCGAAGCGACGATCATGCGCGGGTTGAGCGCGTGGGTACGCTCGAAGGTCAAGCCCATGCGGTCGAGCACGCCGGGCGCGAAATTCTCCACCAGCACGTCGCACTTCTTCACCAGCCGCTCGAGGATTTCCTTGCCCTTGGGATGCTTGGAATCGAGAGTGATCGAACGCTTGCCGCCGTTGAGCATGGTGAAATAGAGACTGTCGACGTCGGGAATGTCGCGAAGCTGGCCGCGCGTGATGTCGCCTGTTCCGGGCCGCTCGACCTTGATCACGTCGGCGCCCATGTAAGCGAGGAGCTGCGTGCAGGTCGGCCCCGATTGAACGTGGGTGAAATCGAGGATGCGCACGCCTTCGAGCGCTCGTCCCGCCTGGCCCCAGGGCTTGCTGCTCGGACGCGGCAGATTGCTTCTTGCCGGTTTCTTTGCCTTGATCCTCACGACTTCCCTTGGAGGCTTCTTCACCGGCTTCGTGCGCTCTGCTTTCGCGGACTTCTTGCGTTTCGTCATTGCTTTCCTCTCGAATTCCGAAAATTTCGCGGCGAGCCGTTATTCCGGCATGCGACGACTTGATCCGAGGGGGTTCACGGGGTGATGGACCAAATTGCGCTTCGCGTCACTTGTACATCGTCTGGTTCTTCGTTCCCGGCGCGTATTCGTTCGGGTCGACCCAGATATTTACCACCGCCGACTTGCCGGTCTTGGCCACTTCTGCGCGCGCTTGCCGCAAGGCCCGGGCGATCGTCGCCGGATCGCGCACCTCGATACCGAAGCCGCCCCATTGCTTCGGGAAGAGCGAGAACTCCATGTCGCCAAGCTTGTTGCCGATATTGCCGCGCTGCTCGCCGTATTTGGCAAGCTGGCCGTAGCGGATCTGATTCATCGCCGAATTGTTGCCGATGACGGCGATGTAAGGCGCGCCGAAGCGGTCGGCGGTTTCCATGTCAAAGGCGGTCATGCCGAAGGCGCCGTCGCCGTAATAGCAGAGCACCTCCTTGTTCGGATGCGCGAGTTTTGCGGCTAGCGCAAAGCCGGTGCCGACGCCGAGCGAACCGAGGGCGCCGGGGTCCATCCAGTGTCCGGGCGAATGCGGCCGCACCGCCTGCGCCGAGATCGTCACCACATCGCCGCCGTCGCCGATATAGATCGTGTCGTCGGTGAGGAACTCGTTGATCTCGTAGGCGACGCGATAGGGATGGATCGGCGTCTGTTCCGACTTGAACATCGGCATCAGCTTTTGCAAGGCCGCGTCCTCGGCGTCGGCGAGCGTCTTCATCCATTGCTTGCGCAGTTGGCGCTTGTCGTTCTTGAGCCGGCCGCCTGCGGCCTTGAGCACGGCCTCGCATACCGCTCCGGGATGGCCGACGATGCCCAGCGTGATGTCGCGGTTCTTGCCTACCGTGGCATAATTCATATCGACCTGCACCAGAGTCGGCACATTGATGCGCTTGCCGTAGCCCATGCGGAAATCGAACGGCGCGCCGACGATGACGATGACGTCGGCCCGGCCGAAGGCGAAAGAGCGCGTTCGGTCGAAATGGTGCGGATCGCCGGGCGGCAGCAGCCCGCGACTGGCGCCGTTGAAATAGCCGGGAATATCGAGACCGCGCAGCAGCGCGATCGCCTCTTGGTGGCCGCGCGCAGCCCAGACCTGCTGACCGAAGAGGATCGCCGGGCGCTCGGAGTTCACCAGAATATCGGCGAGCTGTTCGATGGCTGCCGTGTCGCCGACCGACTTGGTCGAAGCGCGGTAATGTCCCTGCTGCGGCAGCACGGCATGCGAAATATCGATCTCGCGGTCGAGGACGTCGCGCGGAATTTCGAGATAGCTCGGTCCATAGGCGCCGGCGAAGCATTCGCGCGCCGCCATCGCGACCATGTCGGCGATGCGCTCCGTCGACATCACCGTCGAGGCAAATTTGGTGATCGGCTTCATCATGTCGACGTGCGGCAGGTCCTGCAGCCCACCCATCTTCCATTGCGACAGCGCGCTCTGGCCGCCGATGTGCAGCACCGGGCTTTCCGAACGCAGCGCCGTGGCGATGCCGGTGACCGCGTTGGTGCAACCCGGGCCCGCCGTAGTTACGACGCAGCCGAGCTTGCCGGTCTGACGCGCATAACCGTCGGCGGCGTGCGCGGCCGTCTGCTCGTGGCGGACATCGACGATTTTTATGCTCTCGTCGAGGCAGCCGTTATAGATGTCGATGATATGGCCGCCGCAGAGCGTGAAGATGGCGTCGACGCCTTCGGCCTTGAGTGCCTTGGCGACGAGATGGCCGCCGGAGACGATGTTGGCGTCCGTGCTCCTCTTCTTGAGCGTATCTTCCGCCGTCGTGCTTTGCGACCGCTCGACTTTTACTGATGCGTCAGCCATCGGATTCTCCCGATCGTTCGCCCCGGCATCCTCAATCCAAATAATCCGCATACTTGGCGACGTGATCGGCTAAACCGAGCGCATGGTCGCGCACCAGCGCTTCGGCATGCGCCGGATCGCGCGCCTCCAGCGCTTCGATGATGTGCATATGGTCGCGGATCGACCGATCGGCGCGATCCTTTTCGCTAATCGTCTTGCGACGGATCATGCGCATGTGGGTGAATAGGTTCTCCGCGAGATCGATGAGCACGCCGTTACGGCTCATGCGGACGATCGCCTGATGAAATTCGATGTTGACCTCGGAATATTCGTCCAGGTGAGCGCGCACCGC
Organism: Xanthobacteraceae bacterium; assembly: GCA_030037105.1. Next base: position 15,140 of record JASHRY010000264.1, on the reverse strand, counting down.
ACCGTGCTCGAAGGTCGCGAACATGCGCCGGAGCGCGGTGATGTCCTCGTCGCTCGCGTTTTCGGTGACGAGCCGCGCCGCCATGCTTTCGAGCGCGGCCCAGGCGGTGATCAGCTCGATCACTTCGCGCTTGGTCTTGCGCACCACATAGACGCCGCGCCGCGGCACGGTCCGCACAAAGCCTTCGCGCTCGAGTTGCGCCATTGCCTCGCGCACGGGTGTGCGGCTGACGCCGAAATCATGCGCCAGACGGCGCTCGTCGAGCCTGATCTCGGCGCGGCTGCGGTAGATGTCCATCGCGGCAATGGCGTTCTTGAGCGCGACATAAGCCTGTCGCTTGAAGTTATCCGGACTGGCCAGCGGGTCCACGGTGGGTTGGGAAGCCAGGTTCACCGAACCAAGCGCTGCACTTGTACGCCCCGTTATGGAAAAGCCTGGATTCATTGCTGGCATACATTATTCCAATTTCTTTGACGCTCAAAGGGCGTTTTTGGCCTATGAGGCTGCATACCACTCATAACGCGGTCATGGCGGGGAGGGGACACTCCGCCGCGTCCAATTGCCGGGCTTCAGCGCTGCATCGTGATCCGCCGCCGCAGCGCTTTGAGCGCAAAGAGCGCCAGCGCCGCGACAGCCAGATTCATGATCGTGGCGATCACGAAAACCCAATGCCAACTGCCGCTGTAATTCTTGATGACGTTGGCCAGCGGCACGACCCAGGCGGAGGTGCCCTTGGCGGTGTAGAGAAGCCCGGCATTCGTGGTGGCGTATTTCGCGCCGAAAGTGTCGGTGCAGATCGAGGGAAACAGGCTGAAGATCTCGCCCCAGGTGAAGAAAATGAGCCCCGCCAGGAGAATGAACATATACGGCGTGTGTCCCAACACGCCGAGACTCCAATAGGCCACGGCCCCGAGTGTGAACACGATTCCCATGGTGTTCTCGCGGCCGATAAGATCGGAGATCCAGCCAAAGAACGGGCGCGCCAAGCCGTTCAAAATATTGTCGATTACCAATGCCGCGCTCAACGTGGTGGCGGTGATGAAGAAGAAGGTGGCCTTTTGATCGGCGAGCCCGAAATCCCTTGCGATTGGCGCGACCTGCGCGGTCGCCATGAGTCCCGAGGCTGCAACCATCACGAACATGACATAGAGGAGCCAAAAGACCGGCGATCTCAGCATTTCGAACGGCGCATAATCGCGCAACGACTGCGTCCGCCGCACCGCCGGCTTCGGCGTTTCGCCGGGCTGCGGCGCGCGCAAGAATTGCGACAGCAGCAGAACGACTAAACCTTGCGTAAGCCCGAACCACAGGAATGCGTGTTCATAGCCATAGCCGAGTATCACGTCACGGATAGGAATGACGGTCGCGGCCGCGCCGGCGCCGAAGCCCGCCGCGGTCAGTCCGGCGGCGAGACCGCGCAGATCGGGAAACCATTTGAGCGCATTGCCGACGCAGGCGCCGTAAACCGCACCCGCACCGATGCCGGATAGCGCGGCGGCGATATATAATTCCCAAAGCGAACTGGCGACAGAATTCAAAGTCCACGCGCACGCGACGAAAACGCCGCCCAGTGTGACCATGATTCGCGGGCCGAAACGATCGACGAACCAGCCCTCGATCGGGACCAGCCACGTCTCGGTGGCGATGAAGACGCTGAATGCCACCTGAATGACGGCTGTGCCCCAGTGATATTTCTGATTGATCGGATTGACAAAGAGCGTCCAGCCGTATTGCAAATTGGCGATCATCACCATGCAGGCCACGCCGGTGACGAGTTGGCCCCACCGGGTCGGAGATAACCCTGCAATATCCGATTGAATCGTTGGTGATCCGATTGCCATCGTTTTCCGTCCCTAAATCTTTAGCGCCCTCGAAGCGCTTGTTCTTCAGGGCCGGGCTTCTCGAGCGACCCGACTGCACGACCTATTCTGATCCGCATCGGCTTGCAGCACAATAACAAGGCTCTACAGAGCGCGACCGTAGGCCGCTTCCCTGCCGGGCGGGAACGATTCACTGAAGGGGAAAACAGCGACAAATGCAAACGGCGTTGCAGCGACAGTCGTTTCGGGCGGATCGAATCGAGCCACCGTTCGCGAAGATGAAGCCGGCGAGCCCGTCTGGGCAGAGGTAAAACCTCGCTCGCATGATACGGCGCATCCTCAACCGCTCACGCCGACTGACATCGGAACGCTCATTCCGCAGCGAGAGTAAAACGCGCGCAGATGGACGGGCATTGCGACGTCCAAGATGCTCCGGTTTCCCGTCCATCGCGGGGAAATTTCTTCAGCATCGCGGAACTCTTGTTTTTCGCGGCGTTTGCCGTGTTAAAGCCACTGTTCAGCGCCGATTGGGGCTAAAAGGGACCATATAAGAGACTTAGCTCTGACATGCACGTCGAACGACGCGGACATGCACACGGTGCGGTGCAACATCGTTCCAAAATAAACTATGATGCATTGCAAATGACGGTCCCCCTTCGGGATGATGTCGAGATCATCCACGATAGGTTAGAATCATCAGCAATGTCGGCTGCGGCGGTTCCGATTCACAGCATAGTTCACAGCGTGAGTTCGTGACATCCCCTGTGCGGGACCTGAGACCCGTCTCTGCGTCAACGTTGCACAGATTCGGCAAAACTCGACAGCCAAGCGAAACGCAATGTCGTCCAAGACTGCCTCGAAAACTGCCGCGCAGGTATTTGCGATTGAGACGGTTGCCGAGGCGGGGTTCGCCATCACCGCCACCCGGTCCGTTCGTCCCGCCCGCGCCCTTAAATACGGCGATACTTTCGTGGTGCTCGATAGCCGCGGCGACATCGCGGCGTCACGCGACGGGCCCGCCGGATTGTTCCATCAGGACACGCGCTACCTCTCGCGCCTCGAATTGCTGGTGAGTGGGACGCCGCTGCTGCTGCTCGGTTCCAACCTGCGCGATGACAACTCGGCGTTCATCGTCGATCTGACCAATCCAGATCTCATCGCCGAACAGCGCCTTGTCCTCGAAAAGGACACCGTGCACATATTGCGCACGATCTTTCTGTGGCGCGATACCGCCTATCAGCGGCTCAGCGTGCGCAATTACGGCGACCGCGCGATCGATTTGCGGCTTTCTATCCTGTTCGAGAACGATTTCGCCGACTTGTTCGAGGTGCGTGGATCGCGCCGCGAGCGTCACGGCACCGCCACCACCAGGGTTTGCGGCGATGACCGGGTCCTGCTGATCTATCACGGGCTCGACGCTAAGGTGCGGCGCACGGCGCTGACCTTCGATCCGCCGCCGGACCGGCTTACGGCGGGCGCCGCCGTCTACGACCTCCGTCTCGCACCGGGGGAGACGCGGCCGCTGTTCCTTGCCGTAAGCTGCGATCGAACAGACACGCGCCCGATGTTCTTGCGCAGCCTCATCGCCGCGCGCCGCGAACTGCGCGAATGGACGCGCGACCGCACGTCGGTCGAAACGTCGAACGATCGGTTCAATGAGATACTGTGCCGCTCGACCGCCGACCTTGAAATGCTCATGACCGATACCCCGCAGGGCCGCTATCCTTATGCTGGAATCCCTTGGTTCTCGACGACATTCGGTCGCGACGGCTTGATCACGGCGTTGCAGATGCTGTGGTGGAGTCCGGACGTGGCGCTCGGTGTGCTGCGCCGGCTTGCGGCCTACCAAGCGGAGACGACCGATCCGGTCGCCGACGCGGAGCCGGGGAAAATTCTCCACGAAATGCGTGGCGGCGAGATGGCGGCGTTGCGCGAAGTGCCGTTCGGGCTCTACTACGGCAGCGTCGACGCCACGCCCTTGTTCGTTCTGCTTGCCGGACTCTACGTGGAGCGTACCGGCGACCTCGAAACAATCCGAGCGCTGTGGCCGGCCGTCGAGGCGGCTTTGGGCTGGATCGACGGTCCGGGCGATCCCGACCGCGACGGCTTTGTCGAATACAAGCGCGCCGGCAAGAGTGGTCTCGCCAATCAGGGCTGGAAGGATTCGCACGATGCGATTTTCCATGCCGACGGTCACTTGGCAACGGGCGCGATCGCGCTGGCCGAAGTCCAAGGCTATGTCTACGCCGCTAAGCGCATGGCGGCGTGCTGCGCGCGGCGACTCGGACGCGAGGCGGCGGCGCGCAGGCTTGACGCCGAGGCGGAACGTTTGGCTGCGCGTTTCGAGAGCGCATTCTGGTGCGCGGATATCGAGACCTATGCGCTTGCGCTTGATGGCGCGAAGATTCCTTGCCGGGTGCGCACGTCGAATGCCGGGCAGGTGTTGTTTGCCGGCATCGCCGCGTCTGATCGGGCGGCGCTCGTCGCCAAAGGCTTGTTGCAGACCGACTTCTTCAGCGGCTGGGGCATCCGCACAGTGGCGAGAGGCGAAGCCCGCTACAATCCCATGTCATATCACAACGGATCGGTCTGGCCGCACGACAATGCGCTCATCGCATTGGGGCTCGCGCGCTACGGATACAAACGATCGGTCGAAACCCTGTTCGACGGTCTGTTCAGGGCCGCGACCTACATGGATCATCGGCGGCTGCCCGAACTGTTCTGCGGCTTTCAGCAACAACGCGGCCATGGGCCGACGCTCTACCCGGTGGCGTGCTCGCCGCAAGCTTGGGCCAGCGTCGCTCCATTCACGCTCCTCGAAGCCTCCCTCGGCCTGGAATTCGACCCTTTCCATGGCGAAATCCGGCTATGCAACCCGCGATTGCCGGCTTTTCTCGACGAGGTGATGGTGCGCAACCTGCAGCTCGGTTCATCGCACGTTGATTTGCGGGTCCGCCGCCACAATGACACGGTGTCGCTCGACACGCCCCGGATCAGCGGCAGTATTCGGGTGGCGGTCGTCTATTCCTCGTAAGCCATTCTCCTCGCGTCCGTTTTTCCATTTTTCATCCGCTGGTTCTGCGACCAACCTGCTCCTTGGGGAACCCAGCTGGCTTACTCGGTTTACTGGTGAGAGGGCTTCACCATATCGCTTGAGGCGACCGGAGGTGGCATGCGCGGGAATTATCGGATGGCGATGGCGGTCGTTGCGTTGTTGACGCTGACCGCGGTCATCACCGCGGCTCTTGCCGGGGGTGGAGCTACCCCGGACAAGACGGCGCCGGCGACCGTTAATCCGGTCACACCGGAAGTCACGATTCTCAACAAGCACGAGGTCGAGGGCATTCTCGGCCGCGACGTCCGCAGCGCCACCGATGAGAATATGGGGCGAATCGTCGATGTGCTTGTCGACCGCGGCGGCCAAGTGCGCGCGGCGATCATCGACTTCGGCGGTTTCCTCGGCGTCGGCAGCCGGAAGATCGCCGTCGACTGGAACGCGTTGCATTTTCCCGCGCCCGGTAAGCCCGGGGGACGGATCACACTCGACCTCAACCGCGACCAAGTGAACGCCGCACCCGCATACCAGGAGGGCAAGCCCGTCGTGGTTCTCGGCGCGCTCGGTAAGCTCGAGCCGTTACCCGAATAGCAAACAGTGCTGGAGACATATCCTGTCCGCGGAACCATCACGCCGCTATGGCGACAAGCCGGACTCGCAGCGTGGGATCGCAGCCGAACCCGCACGGTCGCTTCGCGAACAGAGCGGCGTCGCCAAACCGCCGCTGCTTCCATCCCGACGCAGCTTGCGTGGGCTTGACTGGTTCGTCTTTTTCGTCGCCGACGTGCAAACCGGCTTTGGGCCGTTCGTTTCAGTCTATCTCACCACGCAAAAATGGACCCAAGTTGATATCGGCCTCGTGTTGTCCGCGGCCGGCTTCGTCTCCTTGATCGGCCAGATGCCCGGAGGAGCGCTGGTCGATGCTGCCCGATCGGAACGCCTGGTCGGCGGTATCGCCATCGCCGCCATCTGCGTCAGCGCGTTGGCTTACGCAGCCTTGCCGATCTTCCCGATGGTGCTGTCGGCGGCGGTCCTGCATTCGCTCGCGAGTTGCGTGCTCGGCCCGGCGATCGCCGCGATCAGCCTCGGCCTCGTTGGCCATGCGCTGATCGGCGAAAGATTCGGACGCAATGCCCGCTTCGCGGCTGTCGGCAACGGGCTCGCCGCGGCGGCGATGGGCGCCTGCGGCTATCTCCTTTCTGCCCGGGCCGTTTTCGTCGTCACCGTCCTGTTGCTCGCGCCGGCGTTGCTGGCGCTGCGGTCGATTGCCGCGGGCGAGATCGATCCGGAGCGTGCTCATGGCGCAGTGCCGCTGCGGCACGCCGACAAACCGCCGGCCCGACCGGGTGAGCTGATGCTCAATCGGCCACTGCTGATCTTTTCCGGCTGTCTCTTGCTATTCCACTTGGCCAATGCAGCCATGCTGCCGCTGATGGGCAGCGTCGTCACCATGCGCTCGAGCCGCTGGGCGACCCTGCTGATCGCGGCCTGTATCGTCGTGCCGCAGCTTGTCGTCGCCGCCCTGTCGCCCTGGGTCGGACGCCGCGCGCAAAGCTGGGGGCGGCGCCCATTGTTGCTGATCGGCTTTGCTGCCTTACCCGTTCGCGGCATCCTTTTTGCTGCGGTCACCAATCCGCTGCTGCTCGTCGTCGTCCAGCTCCTCGACGGGGTGACCGCCGCCATGTTTAGCGTCATGGTGCCGCTCGTGGTCGCCGATGTCACCCGCGGCACCGGTCGATTCAACCTGGGCCAAGGAATCGTCGGCACTTTCGTCGGCATCGGCGCCTCGATCAGCGCCACGCTTGCCGGTTACATCAGCGACCACTTCGGCAGTGCGTCGGCCTTCGCGGGATTGGCCGCGATCGCGCTCCTCGGCCTGACGGTGCTATGGGTCCTCATGCCCGAAACCCGGTCCGCGGTGCAGGCCGAATAGAGTCGGTTGGATGAGTCACGCCGCGCAACGGCTTAACCCACCGGTGCCGCTGCTCGGTCGGTTACGCTTTGCTCAACCTACCCGACAAAATCACAAGGTTACAGCGCCGGCGCGTCGTCGGCGACCAATCGCAGATGCGGTGCAACGCGCTCGCTCAGGCTACGATAGACGCCGAGATAGTCCTGCGCCATTCGCCGCGCGGTGAAACGCGCCTCGAAGCGTTGTCGAATCTTGTCGCGAGACAAATGAGCGAGGCGGTCGACCGCACCGATGGCGCCGTTGACATCTTCGACGATGAACCCGGTGAGCCCGTCCTCGACGATCTCCGGCACCGATCCGCGATTGAAGGCAATGACTGGCGTGCCGCACGCCATGGCTTCGATCATCACCAAACCGAACGGCTCCGGCCAGTCGATGGGCACGAACAAGGCGGCGGCGCCGCTCAGGAAGTCCGATTTCTCCTGGTCGCTAATCTCGCCGATGTATTCGACATTTCCCCATTTCATCATCGGCTGAATGTGCTCGTCGAAATAGTCGTGGTCGACCTTGTCGACCTTGGCGGCGACCTTCAGCGCCATACCGCAATGCTGGGCGATGTGAATGGCGCGATCGAGACCCTTTTCGGGAGCGATACGGCCGAGGAACGCAAAATAATGGGGCTTGACCGGTTTCGGCATCAGCAGCCGCTCGGGCAAGCCGTGATGGACAGTGCGAATCCAGTTGGCCCATGGCAGCGGCCGCCGCTGTGCATTGGAGATCGAAACCACCGGGATCGATGAAAATGTATCGAAGAGCGGCTGGTGCTCCGGTAGATCGAGCCGGCCGTGCAGAGTGGTCACGAACGGCGTCGATTGCCGGGAAAACAAAGAGAAAGAATAATAGTCGAGATGACAATGCAAGAAATCGAAGTCGGCGGTACGCCGATACACCCGCTCCAGCATGAGCATGTGCAGGGCGTTGGGATCGCGCACGGCGCCGTCGAGGCGTAAGGCCCGTGGCCATACCGCCTCGAGCCGCGCCGAAGTCATGGAATCCCCGCTGGCGAAGAGCGTGACCTCGTGCCCGAGCGCGATCAACTCTTCCGTGAGCCACGACACCACGCGTTCGGTTCCGCCGTATAACTTGGGGGGAATTGCCTCCGTCAACGGCGCAACCTGGGCAATGTGCATTGAACTTGACCTTTCAAGATATGGATGAAGCCCTCATCCGCGCCTTTCCGGCACAGAACCAAGAACAAAAATGCGGCCGAATGTTTCAAATTCGAGGCGGAACTTATTTTTTTGCGCTTCGGGAACTTTTCCGGTGCCGCAACGTTCACCCAGATCGTGCAGCGGTTCCCGAAAGCGGAGGCGATAAACGATAAAGTCGGGGATCGGGATAATTTCGAAGCTTTGCGCGTTGTGGTCTCGGAGCACGGGTCGAGGAGGGTCGGCAGCATTCATGCGCGGAGACCAGACGTCCATGAACGATCTTTGTGATTATGCCAGTCGACCGCTTGCTTTTATTCTTCGCTACGTGCGGCGACGGCCGCTATCCCATGTGGTTATCCTGACCGCCGTACTGTGCGCCGTGGTCTGCTCCGTAGGCACGCAATATGGCGTCAAGTATCTGGTCGATACGCTATCCCGCGGCGTGAGCGCCGACGTATGGACGGCGTTTATTTTCCTTGGCTCGCTGATCGCGGCCGACAACCTGTTGTGGCGGATCGCGAGCGGGGTCGCGAATTTCGCGTTCGTCGGGGTAACCGGCGATCTGCGGCGCGATCTGTTCCGGCATCTCACCGGACATTCACCCAACTATTTCACCGATCGCATGCCCGGCACGCTGACAAGCCGCGTGACCGCGACCGCCAACGCGGTGTTCACGGGCGAGAACATGTTTGTCTGGAACGTGCTGCCGCCATGCGCGGCTACGGTTGCGGCGATCGCCTTGGTGCGCACGATCAGCCTGCCGATGGCTCTCGGTCTCGCCGTCGTCGCCGGCGTCATGGTTTGCGTCATGTTCCGACTGGCAATCTCCGGCCGGCCGTTACACCATGACTTCGCCAGCAAGGCGGCCGCAGTGGACGGCGAGATGGCCGATGTGGTGGCTAATATGCCGCTGGTGCGGGCGTTCGGCGGTTCCCGGCGCGAGCATCGTCGCTTTGATGCGACGATCGATCGCGAGATGGATGCCCGGCGGCGCAGCCTGTTGTATCTCGAGAAGCTTCGTATTTTTCACGCCGTGGTGACGATCGTATTGGCGCTCGGTCTGCTCGCCTGGGCGATCATGCTCTGGCGGCAGGGCGCGGCCACCACCGGCGACGTCGTGCTCGCCTGCACCTTGGGCATCTCGGTTTTGCACGCGACGCGCGACCTCGCCGTGGCGCTGGTCGATATTACGCAGCATATTGCGCGTCTTGCCGAAGCGCTGGCGACGCTCCTGGTGCCGCACGAATTGCGCGACCATCCCCAGGCGACGCCGCTGATCAAGCGCGCCGCCTGCGTCAAATTCGAGCACGTTTGTTTCCGCTACGGCGACGGGCACCAAATTTTCACCAACCTCAACCTCAGCTTCAAGTCGGGTGAGCGCGTCGGCCTCGTCGGTCATTCCGGCAGCGGCAAGTCGACGCTATTCGCGCTGTTGCAGCGTTTCTACGACGTGCAAGACGGGCGCATTCTGATCGACGGACAGGATATTGCCCGCGTCACCCAGGAGAGCCTGCGCGAATCAATCGGTGTCGTGCCCCAGGATACCGCGCTGTTTCATCGCTCGGTGATGGAGAACATCCGCTACGGCAGGCCGGATGCCTCGGATGATGACGTGCTCGAAGCGGCGATCGCGGCGCGTTGCGACTTCATCGAGGACCTGCCGGTCGGCATCCGCACCATCGTCGGTGAACGCGGCGTCAAGCTTTCCGGCGGCCAGCGCCAACGCATCGCTATCGCCCGCGCCTTCCTCAAGGACGCGCCGCTGCTTTTGCTCGACGAGGCGACATCCGCGCTCGACAGCGAATCGGAGGAAATTATCCGCGAGGCGTTGGGCCGCTTGATGCGCGGGCGCACGGTCATCGCCATTGCCCATCGCCTCTCCACGGTGAGGAGTTTCGATCGCATCGTGGTGCTGCAACTCGGTCGAATCATGCAGGACGGCCCGCCCGATCTTTTGATGCGCCGCGAAGGGCTCTACCGCCGGCTCGTGCAACGCGAGATGGATCGCTTGGCGACGCAGGCAGCGTGAATTTCTTTCCCGGCCCCGATCATAGCAAGGCGCGCGATCCGAGCGCCGTTGATCGAATGGATTTTATTGTCGTAGCAGGACGAAGCCGCTCCCGATCGGGCTGCGAATACCTTAAATGCCAAAGCCTCCGCTCGAATTCCCACCCGGGCGAGCCTAAGGTCCGAGGAAAACACAAAACATTGTTTCATCCTCTGGCCCCGATAGAGAGAATTCGTTCGTCAGGAAACACGTCTTCCGACCAAGTTTATCTTATTTTTGTTTGGTGCATTGACTTTCCACCGTGCGATGGTGAGATCGATCGTCCGGTCAACGGATCGCGGAATTTGACGGAGCAGCTTGCGCCGCGAAAAAACGCTAAAGCGCCACGAAGCATCTTCGTGGGCTCCTCAACCATGGAGATGGATCAAATGACGCTGCTCGCCAGCGTCGAGCTTGTCCTTCGAACGTCGGCATGAACGGCGCGCGCCGCAAGCGTCGCCCGCGTCTGCAATCACACTTTGAAATCACTGCACGGGAGCGCCGGCATGCGCCGGCGAGGGGAACAACATGTCCAATGCGTATCTCACCAACGCCGCCGCGCCGGCCGCGGTGGAGCCTGCCGCCGCCCTCAACGAGGACTGGCTTGCCGTCATCCTCGGCCTGCTCATCTTCGTTCTCGCCCTGGCTGCGCTCGCCAACGCGGATCTTATCGGTTGGGTGGTGAGCACCTCGGTGTGGATCAATCTCGGCCAGGCGCTTAAAGCAACTTCGAAGGGCTACGCCGCGTTCGGCGGCGTCGGCGCGCTGGTCGCGACCTATGTCGCGCTGCTCGTCGTGCTCAGCGCCGCGGCCGCGGCGCTCAAAAGCGACGTGAAGAGGTTTGCGCTCGCCTTCACCGCCGTGTTCTGGCTCGCCTATGCGAGTTGGGTGATCGGCAACTTCGCTCATTTCGCGGCGGCCTCGCCGATGGAACAGCAGAAATTCGGCATCAATTGGTCGTTGAGACTCACCAATGAAGGAGGCTACATCTTCGCTCTTGTCGCCGGACTGATCATTGCCAATTTCTTTCCGCGGTTCGCCGCGGCGATCAGGGAAGCGGTGCGGCCGGAACTCTACATCAAGGTCGCAATCGTCATCCTTGGTGGCGTCTTCGCGGTGACTGCGGCGAGAAAGCTCGGTTTCGCCAGTTCGCTCCTCCTGCGCGGCGTCGCCGCGATCGTGGAGGCGTATCTGATTTACTGGGCCGTGGTCTATTTCGTCGCCCGCAGATGGTTCGGCTTCAACCGCGAATGGGCGGCGCCGCTTGCCTCCGGTATCTCGATCTGCGGCGTTTCCGCCGCGATCGCCACCGGCGGCGCGATCCGCGCCCGGCCGGTGGTGCCGGTGCTGGTATCCTCGCTGGTCGTGATCTTCGCCGTAGTCGAGGTGCTCATTCTGCCTTTCGTCGCCCAGGCCTTCCTCGCGCATGAGCCGCTTGTTGCCGGCGCCTGGATGGGACTCGCGGTCAAGACCGACGGCGCGGCCGTCGCTGCCGGCGGCATCACCGAATCTCTGATCCTGGCGAAGAATGCCGCGGCCGGCGTTCATTATCAGCCGGGCTGGATTCTCGGCACCGCGGCGACGATCAAGGTATTCATCGACATTTTCATCGGCATCTGGGCCTTCGTCCTCGGCTATATCTGGACCAACCACATCAACGTTACGCCGGAGCAGGACAAGGCGAAGGCGCGGGAAATCTGGCAGCGCTTCCCCAAGTTCATCATCGGCTTCGTGATCACGTTCATCGTCGGGCTCTACCTTGCGCTCGGCACGCCGGCCGATCTTGCCAAGAAGGTTCCCGCCGCGATCGGCGAGGCCAACACGTTCCGCGTGATCTTCTTCATCCTCACCTTCTTCTCGATCGGCGTGCTCTCGCACTTCAAGACGCTGTGGCAGGAGGGGTTCGGCAAGCTCGCCGCCGTCTATCTGGTCAGCCTGTTCGGCTTCGTCATCTGGGTGGGACTGTTGATCTCGTGGTTCTTCTTCGGCGGGATCACGCCGCCCTTGGCCGGATGAGAAACTGGGCGCGTAGTGGAAAAGTGGGAATCGTTTTGCCGTCCGGACGCACGATGAAACAAAAGCACGGAGCGGAATGGTAATTCGAAGATCAGTCATTTCGCTCCGGGATCAGGAGAGCATCGTCAGGAGAACATCATGTCGCAGTCGAACACAGGTACGGACTTGCGCGAAGAATTACGCGGCGCCGCCGTTGAGCCGCTGCTGCCGATCGAGAAGAAATTGATCGCCTGGAGCCTGGCCATCGGTCTCGTCCTCCTCGTCGTGCTCGCGGCGATCAATCATTTCGTCCCGGCGACGTTCTAAACGCCGCCAGCGCGCGCCGCGATCATACGCAAGCGCGGCGCCGCGCGAGTTCGCGCGAGCATAAGCTTTGGCCTTCTCTCGCGCGCCGGCGGGGGAATTAATCGTCGTAGGTCTCGTGCACGGCGACAGCGCCGCGCTTCCAATAGGCGGCGGCCTTTACCCGATCCTTGCGCAGGCCGCGCTCATCGACCAGATGCCGACGCAGGGCTTTCGCCGTTGCGGCTTCCGCGGCCACCCAGGCATAACCGTCGCCGGGCGGAAGGGTCAGGCCGGCGATTGCCGTTAGCAGCAGTGAGTGGTCGCCAGGTGCGGGGCCGTCGGCGTCGTGGCGATAGAGCCATCGCGTCTCGAGCCGGGCGCGCGTGTCGAAGGACTGTTCCTCGGCGGCGTTCTCCACTTCGACGATGACAACAGCGTGGCTTCCCGACGGCAGTTCCTCCAAACGGCGCCCGATGGCCGGCAGCGCGGTCTCGTCGCCGGCCAGAAGATACCAGTCGAAATCGTCAGGCACGATGAATGATCCGCGCGGCCCGCCGACACCGAGGTATTGCCCTGTCCGGGCCTGCGCCGCCCAGGCCGTCGCCGGGCCGTCGCCATGCAGCACGAAGTCGATCGCCAGCGTGTTCGCCACGGCATCGTAGCGGCGCGGGGTGTAATCGCGCGCCGCGGGCTTCGGCGCGCCCTCGGAGTAGACCGGCCCGTTGGGGCTTGGCTTCGGCAATACAGGCTTGTCCTGGCCCGGCCGGGGGAAGAACAGCTTGACATGATCGTCGTGAGCGGCGCTGACGAAACCCTCAAGCTCGTCGCCGCCGACGATAATCCGCACCATCTTCGGCGTGAGCCGGCTCACGTCCCGGACTTGCAGCATACGCAATTTGGTTTCATGGCGAACGCGACGGGCGGTACGCTCCGCCGCCGAGTGCATTTCCGACATGGATGACCTTTCCGCTGAATGAGGCCTGCGATGTTCCGTTGCATGAGATAGTTCCAGATCGGCAAAACACCACGATCGAAGGCGCGGTTCCGACGTCGTAAATTTACCGGCATTGCGTGAAATAGGCGGTTGCGCCAGTGTTGCGGCAGCGCCCGCCGCCAAGTCTCGCCAGGACCGACCGTGAACGAGCCTCGCGCACGTATTTCTCAAGCTCTGCCAGCGACGGACCCCGACGAGGTCGGCCTTTCCCCTGCCGGCCTCTCCAGGCTGACCGCGGTCATGCAGCGCGAAGTCGATGCCCGTCGCCTGCCGGGCGTCTCGATGTTGATCGCTCGACACGGCAAGGTCGCTTATCGGCGCGACATCGGCGCCCTGCGGCCCGATGGTCCGCCGCTGCGCAACGACGCCATCTTCCGCATTTACTCGATGACCAAGCCGATCGTTTCGGTCGCAGCCATGACGCTGGTTGAGGAAGGCCGGCTGTTCATCAACGATCCGCTGGCGAAATTCCTGCCCGAATTCGCCGACCCTCGTGTCGGCGTCGAAAGCAATGGCAAGCTTGAACTGGTCCCAGCCGAACGAGCCATCACCATCCAGGACCTGCTGCGTCATACTTCAGGGTTGACGTACGCGTTCACCGGCAACTCGGCGGTGCAGCGCCGTTACAAAGAGGCGCGGTTGTTCACCGGTGATCCCGCCAACGCCAAATGCTTCTTAACGCGTGATCTCACCACCGCCGAATTTGTCGCCGAGCTTGCTAAGCTGCCGCTGATCGATCAGCCGGGCGCGTCCTGGAATTACAGCTACTCCACCGATATTGTCGGGCGGATCATCGAGCTTGTTTCCGGCAAAACATTAAGCGCGTTCCTGCGCGAGCGAATCCTGGCGCCGCTCGGCATGAACGATACGGCTTTCTTCACGCCCGCAGACAAATACGAGCGGCTGGCCGAGCCATTTGTCGCGGACCCCGATGGTGGACCGCCGGTCGCGCTCATCGAGACACGGACCGCGCCGCGGTTCGAATCGGGAGGGGGCGGGCTAGTCTCGACGACCGATGACTACGCGCGCTTCCTGCTGATGCTTTATAGCGGCGGCGCGCTCGGCGACGTCCGTGTCCTCGGACGCAAGACGCTGGCGTTCATGACCGCCGATCATCTCGGGCCAAGCGTGCGCATCCCGCCCACGACGCTGCTGCCGCCGGGACACGGCTTCGGGCTCGGGTTTGCGGTGCGCCAGGCGGTCGGGATGGCGCCGACCCCGGGCACGCCGGGCGAATTTTTTTGGGGCGGCGTCGCCGGCACCGCGTTCTGGGTCGCGCCGCAAGAGGACCTGGTCGCCTTGATGATGATGCAGGCGCCGCGGCAGCGCAACTATTACCGCCAGTTGTTCCGCAATCTCGTCCACGCCGCGCTCGCTTAGCCTATAGCGCGCCAATCGCCGCGACTTGAATCGATTGGCACTTTGGGATGACGGATGCCTGCGGCACCGGCCGCAGGCCGGATGACACCGACTGCAATCCGGGCGACTGAAAAACGGAATAGGCAGTTTGGCTGCGGAGAGGTGCAACACGCGACCGCCGCAAAGCCGGCCTTAAAATGCAAAAGGCGATCCTTTTGGATCGCCTTCGCTGACATTGCACGGATCGGTGGTTGCGGGGGTAGGATTTGAACCTACGACCTTCAGGTTATGAGCCTGACGAGCTACCGGGCTGCTCCACCCCGCGCTAAGATATATCTACCCACTTCATGCGGACGTGCCGTCGCGAAATTCATGTAGCAAGCAGCCCCCGATAAGGGAAGTGCGGGGAACTCGTTTTTTCGTCATACTGTCATCCGTGTC
>JASHRY010000042.1 GCA_030037105.1 Xanthobacteraceae bacterium | reverse complement strand
CGACGCGCTTGATAAGAAATACAGGTTCGAACTGCCGCAGCAACTCGTCGAACGCGAGTTCGAGGCAATCTGGGCACAGGGCGAGTCCGAACGAAAGTCGCTCGGCCGCAGTTTCGCCGATGACGGCACGACGGAAGAGGCGGAGCGCACCGAATATCATGCTCTCGCCGAGCGCCGGGTGCGGCTCGGGCTTGTTTTGGCCGAGATCGGTGAACTGGCCGGAATCAAGGTCGCCGAGGAGGAGATCAGCAAGGTGCTTTACGAGCGGGCGCGGAGCTTTCCCGGCCGGGAGCGCCAGATCGTTGAAGTCTATCGGAAGAATCCCGATCTTCTGAACGAAATCCGCGGCCCGATCTTCGAAGAGAAGGTGGTCAACCACATCCTGGCACACGCCAAGGTAACGGACCGGCACGTCACCAAGGAGGAACTTCGGCAAGCCGTCGAGGCCTCCGAAGCGGACGATCTGGCGGCTGCTTCGTAAGGCCGGCCTTCCGGATCGGGAGCCTGCCCGTTGCGAAAGCGGCGGAAGCTATTATCTTATCGATTCGATTTCCGGCTAGAAAATCGGAGAAAGGTCGAATATGGACCGCGAACCGCCTGAAACGCACGCCCAATATCTGATCCCGCAGGTCATCGAGAATACCAGCCGGGGCGAGCGTGGATTCGACATTTATTCGCGGCTTTTGCGGGAGCGGATTGTCTTCCTGACCGGGCCGGTGGACGACCACGTGGCGTCGGTGATCGTCGCCCAACTGCTCTTTTTGGAGGCCGAAAACCCCAAGAAAGAGATCTCGATGTACATCAACTCGCCGGGCGGCGTCGTGACCTCCGGGTTGGCGATCTACGATACGATGCAGTTCATCCGGCCGAAGGTCTCGACCCTCTGCATCGGGCAAGCGGCGTCGATGGGCTCGTTGCTGCTGGCCGCCGGCGAGGCGGGCCTACGCTTCGCGCTGCCCAATGCGCGAATCATGGTGCACCAACCCTCGGGCGGCTTTCAGGGCCAAGCTTCGGACATCGTCCGGCACGCCGAGGACATCATGAAAGTGAAGCGTCGGCTGAACGAGATCTACGTCCGCCATACCGGCAGGGACTACGATTCGATCGAAAACACACTGGACCGTGACCATTTCATGTCGGCGGAGGAGTCTCAGACGTTCGGCATCATCGACCAAGTCATTGAAAAGCGGCCGGACGAGCCGGCGACGGCGGGAAAAGCCGCGGCCTAGGTTCGCTGCCGCTGGCACATCGATTGCTCGTATGGCCGGAAAACCGGCCATTTAACCGATTGGACGCATTTTCCAGTCATTATGAGCCCGGATCGTTGCGCCGCTGTGACGCAGATGCTTCGGCGGGGGGAGAAATAGGTACAAGGACTTGATCCCGGTCGCCGGGCATGTTTGCATTTGGTTAACCCAGAAAACGCCAATTCCGGGAGTTCGCCAAAGGGGATAAGCGGTGGGTTAGGCCCGTAGCGAGCGTCGCGAACGCGCCGGCTCGATTCGAGTTCTCGCTCTGGACGGTTGCAAATGGTCACAGCCTCGTCTTGGTTGCGGCCGAGGAGATTAAGCCATGACCAAGGTCGGCGGCAGCGACTCGAAAAACACGCTCTATTGCTCGTTCTGCGGCAAGAGCCAACACGAGGTCCGCAAGCTGATCGCCGGTCCCACGGTTTTCATCTGCGACGAGTGCGTTGAACTCTGCATGGACATCATCCGCGAGGAAAACAAATCCTCGCTGGTGAAGAACCGCGACGGCATTCCGACGCCGAAAGAGATCTGTAAGGTCCTCGATGACTACGTGATCGGCCAGTCGCCGGCCAAGCGGGTTCTGTCGGTCGCCGTCCACAACCACTACAAACGGCTCAACCACGCGGCCAAGCACAACGACGTCGAACTGGCCAAGTCGAATATTCTGCTGATCGGACCGACCGGTTCCGGCAAGACGCTGCTGGCGCAGACGCTGGCGCGCATCCTCGACGTGCCTTTCACGATGGCCGACGCGACCACGTTGACAGAAGCGGGCTATGTCGGCGAGGACGTCGAGAACATCATCCTGAAGCTCCTGCAGGCCTCCGACTACAACGTCGAGCGGGCGCAGCGCGGCATCGTCTATATCGACGAGATCGACAAGATCTCGCGCAAGTCCGACAATCCATCGATCACCCGCGACGTGTCGGGCGAAGGCGTGCAGCAGGCGCTGCTCAAGATCATGGAAGGCACGATCGCTTCCGTGCCGCCGCAAGGCGGTCGCAAGCATCCGCAGCAGGAGTTCTTGCAGGTCGACACGACCAACATCCTGTTCGTCTGCGGCGGCGCCTTTGCCGGCCTCGAGAAGATCATCGCGGCGCGCGGCACGTCCACTTCGATCGGCTTCGGTGCCACGGTTCAGGCGCCGGACGAACGGCGCACCGGCGAAATCCTCCGCAAGGTCGAGCCGGAGGACCTCTTGAAGTTCGGGCTGATCCCGGAATTCGTCGGCCGTCTGCCGGTCATCGCCACGCTCGAGGATCTCGACGAGGAAGCTTTGAAGAGAATTCTGGTCGAGCCGAAGAACGCGCTCGTCAAACAGTACCAGCGTTTGTTCGAGATGGAGAACACCGAACTTACCTTCCAAGACGAAGCGCTGAGCGTCGTCGCCAAGAAAGCGATCGAGCGCAAGACCGGCGCGCGGGGCCTGCGCTCCATCATGGAAGCAATCTTGCTCGATACGATGTTCGATCTTCCCGGCTTGGAGAGCGTCGAGCAGGTAGTGATCGGTCCCGACGTGGTCGAAGGAAAATCTCGACCTCTCTATATCTACGCCGAACGCACCGAGAAAAGCGCCACCAGCGCCTGATGCAGGTCGCGGCCCGTTTCGGGTTGCGGCCGACGCGGCCTCGCACCTCACAGCCTCGTCAAGAATCGTTGTACCGTCGCCAGCTGCGGCGGGACCGCTTCTTGAACGCGGCCCCGGCAAACGCCATCTTAAGGTGGGAAAAATGCCCCAAACAGGGCCGCAGAGTACGATCTCCCCGGGCGACGGGCTAAGTTGACCGAGCAGGCGCTGGTCGCGGTGGCAAGGTACGGACCCTGGTCATCGACGGATATTCAGATAGGATCGGATGATGAGCGTTCAGAAGCGCGAATTGGCCCCGCCCGGCACGGTCGAAAACTATCCGGTGCTGCCGCTGCGCGACATCGTGGTGTTCCCGCACATGATCGTGCCGCTGTTCGTCGGCCGCGAAAAGTCGATTCGGGCGCTCGAAGAGGTCATGAAGGCCGACAAGCTCATCCTGCTCGCGACCCAGATCAATGCCGCCGACGACGATCCGAGCCCCGACGCGATCTTCAAGACGGGGACGCTCGCTTCGGTGCTGCAGCTTCTAAAGCTTCCCGACGGCACCGTGAAGGTGCTGGTCGAGGGCCAGGTGCGCGCCCGCGTGCACAGCTACATGCGCACCGCGGAATTCTACGAGGCGGAGGCCGAGATCGTCGCCGACGAACCGACCGATAAGGTCGAGGTAGAGGCCTTGGCACGTTCGGTCGTGGCCGAATTCGAATCCTATGTGAAGCTCAATAAGAAGGTCTCGCCGGAGGTGATCGCCGCGGTGAGCCAGATCGACGATCATTCGAAGCTCGCCGATACCGTCGCTTCGCATCTCGCCGTCAAGATTCTCGACAAACAGTCGGTGTTGGAGACGAGTTCGGTCGCCAAGCGGCTGGAAAAATGCCTCGGTCTGATGGAAAGCGAAATCTCGATCCTGCAGGTCGAGAAGCGTATCCGCACGCGCGTCAAGCGGCAGATGGAGAAGACGCAGCGCGAGTATTATCTGAACGAACAGATGAAGGCGATCCAGAAGGAGCTCGGCGACGAGGAAGGCAAGGACGACCTCTCCGAGCTCGAGGAGCGCATCAAATCGACGCGCCTCTCCAAGGAAGCGCGCGACAAGGCCGTTACCGAACTAAAGAAGCTTCGGCAGATGTCGCCGATGTCGGCGGAAGCGACGGTGGTGCGCAACTACCTCGACTGGCTGCTGGCCATTCCGTGGAACAAGAAAAGCAAGATCAAGAAGGATCTGACCGTCGCGCAGGAGGTGCTCGACAGCGACCACTTCGGCCTCGACAAGGTGAAGGAGCGGATCGTCGAGTATCTCGCCGTGCAGAGCCGCGCCAACAAACTGACGGGACCCATTCTCTGTCTCGTCGGGCCGCCCGGCGTCGGCAAGACCTCGCTCGGCAAGTCGATCGCCAAGGCCACGGGCCGCGAATTCGTCCGCATGTCGCTCGGCGGCGTACGCGACGAAGCGGAGATCCGCGGGCATCGGCGTACCTATATCGGCTCGATGCCCGGCAAGATCATCCAGTCGATGCGCAAGGCCAAGACGTCCAATCCGCTCTTCCTGCTCGACGAGATCGACAAGATGGGCATGGACTTCCGCGGCGATCCGTCCTCGGCGCTGCTCGAAGTGCTCGACCCAGAGCAGAACCATGCATTCAACGACCATTACCTCGAGGTCGATTACGATCTCTCCGGCGTAATGTTCGTGACGACGGCGAATACGCTCAACATTCCGCCGCCGTTGATGGACCGTATGGAGATCATCCGCATCGCCGGATACACGGAGGATGAAAAGATTGAGATCGCCGAGCGCCACCTGATTCCGACGGCGCTGCGCAAGCACGGCCTTGCGCCGGTGGAATTGAAGATCGAGCGCAGCGGCCTGGTGACGATCATCCGCCGCTACACGCGCGAGGCGGGCGTCCGCAATCTCGAGCGCGAGATCTCCAATCTGTCGCGCAAGGCGGTCAAGCAAATCCTTACCGGCAAAACGCTTTCGGTGACCGTCACCGAAGACAACATCGGCGACTTCCTCGGCGTGCCGCGCTATCGCTACGGCGAAGTGGAGCTCGAGGATCAGGTCGGCGTCGTGACCGGCCTCGCCTGGACAGAGGTCGGCGGCGAGCTTCTCACGATCGAGGGCGTGATGATGCCCGGCAAGGGCCGCATGACGGTCACCGGCAATCTGCGCGACGTGATGAAGGAGTCGATCTCGGCGGCCGCTTCCTACGTGCGCTCGCGCGCCGTCGATTTCGGCATCGAGCCGCCGCTGTTCGATCGGCGCGACATCCACGTGCACGTGCCGGAGGGCGCGACGCCGAAGGACGGTCCTTCGGCCGGCGTGGCGATGGCGACCGCCATCGTTTCGACGATGACCGGGATTCCGGTCCGCCGCGATATCGCCATGACCGGCGAGATCACGCTGCGCGGCCGGGTGCTGCCGATCGGCGGCCTTAAGGAGAAATTGCTCGCGGCGCTGCGCGGCGGACTGAAGAAGGTCCTTATTCCGGAAGACAACGCCAAGGACTTGGCGGAGATTCCGGACGGCGTGAAGAACGGGCTCGAAATCGTTCCGGTCGCGCGCATGGACGAGGTCCTCAAGGAAGCCTTGGTGCGTCGCCCGGTGCCGATCGTCTGGGAGGAGGACAGCAAACCGATCGCGCCGTTGCCGCCCGACGAGGAGACTCCGGGGTTCGTCGCGCATTAGGCATAGCGTTTATCTCCGGTAACGCCGAACCCGAGCTGGGGCCCGGGTTCGGCATTTTTGTATTGCGCGCCGGAAACGCCGGCGTTTAGCTTGCCGGGCCCGGCGGGCGGTTAGCTCAGTTGGTAGAGCATCTCGTTTACACCGAGAGGGTCGGCGGTTCGAGCCCGTCACCGCCCACCATGCCAACTACCTGAAATAACTGATATATTTATACATGCCCATTTTGGGCCGCAACTCCAATGACGAGGCGGGGAAGCGCTGGGGAAGCAAAAGCACCGATCTCATGATCACATCATCCACTCCTGGGCGAAAAGCCCGCACGGTGCTCAAAATAGCCAAGGTTGACGCTTTGCTGATCGTATCGGCGTGGTCCGTTGCGCGCTGCCGTCGTCGAAAACCTAAAGAATTACTTTGGCATTAAAAGGCTAATGGGGGATGATGAGATGCTAGCGTATGGGTGGCTTCATGGTCGCTCACAAAATTTTTGCTTTTTTTGGGAAATGGTTGAGGAGTATCGCCCTCTCACGGCGAAAACGGGGGTTCGAGTCCCCCAGGGAGCGCCAATTAATTCAGTTACTTAGCTCGTATTCGTACCGCCGTTATCGGGTCTAATCAAAGATCGAAAAAAGATAGGACGCACAACATGGATAGAGACTCTGCGCGACCGGAAGGCCGATTGAGCGCGAAAAGCTCATTTCCGATTTTGAGGGCA
>JASHRY010000263.1 GCA_030037105.1 Xanthobacteraceae bacterium | reverse complement strand
GGACTGGTCAAGGCGCAGGCCGAGGCTGAGGGATTGGACAAAATTTTTCTCGCGGCCGGCTTCGAATGGCGCGAGCCGGGCTGCTCGATGTGTCTCGCCATGAACCCGGACAAGCTCGCGCCCGGCGAACGCTGCGCCTCGACCTCGAACCGTAATTTCGAGGGCCGGCAGGGCTATAAGGGCCGTACCCACCTCGTCTCGCCGGCGATGGCCGCCGCAGCCGCGATCGCCGGACATTTCGTCGACGTGCGCGAGTGGCAATAACCGTCCCGCGCGTCACATCTGGCTGTGAACTTTCAGGAGGTTGTCCATTCGATCCCGACCGGAAACGCTGATGTTGCCAAAACACAGTGATGCGCGGGGGGGGGTGCCCGGCCGGCGCTTACGGTGCCGCACAAAAGAAAACGCCCCGGATTTTGGCCGGGGCGTTGCGGTATCCTTGGCCTCTTCCGTCAGCGGCGATCGCCGAACAGGCGCAGCAACATCAGGAACAGGTTGACGAAGTCGAGATAGAGCCGCAGCGCGCCCATCACCGCCTTGCGCCCGGCGATGGTGCCGTCGTCCATCGGCGAGTACATCTCCTTGATGCTCTGGGTGTCGTAGGCGGTGAGCCCGGTGAAGATGAGAACGCCCAGCACCGAGATCACCCAGTCGAGCCCGGTCGAGTGCAGGAAGATGTTGACCAGGCTCGCGATGATGATGCCGATCAGGCCCATGAACAGGAACGAGCCGAAGCCGGTCAGATCGCGTCGCGTCGTGTATCCATAGAGGCTCATCGCGCCGAATGTCGCCGCCGAGATGAAGAAGACCCGCGTGATCGACGCGCCGGTGTAGACGAGGAAGATGGTCGCCAGCGACAGCCCGAGCAGCCCGGCATAGACGAAGAACAGCGTGAGCGCCGTCCCTACCGAGAGTCGGCTGATGCCGAAGCTCAGAAGCATCACCAGGCCGAGCGGCGCCAGCACCAGGACCCACATCAGCGGGCTGCCGAAGACGGCGTGGCCGAAAGGCGTGAGCGCGAGTCCGGCTCCGGTCTGGGTGACGGCTGCGGAGAAGGTGAACCAGGCGACCAATCCGGTCAGCGCCACGCCGGCAGTCATGTAATTGTAGACGCGGATCATATAGGCGCGCAGGCCCGCGTCGATCGCGACCCGGTCCGTGCGATAGCCGGTCCGGGCGGTCGCGATATTCCGGTCGAAGTCCGACATGGAAACTACCCCTGTTTGATCCCGGCATGCGCCGGGTTCGCGTCCAGGAACCGGACGCTATAGTGTGAGTGGAATCTAATGCCAAAGGCGGGTCTGCGCCAGATGGCCGGTATGCGATATTTGCGACCGTTACCGTTTGTTCATCCTGCGCGCGGACCGCTTCATCCGCATCCAGAAGGTTAAAGATTCCTTAAAACTCTCGCGGGCTTGCGGCCGAGCGCGGCAAAGGTGCCGGCAAGGCCGAGCCCGACCGTGACCAGGAGGGCGGCGAGCGCTATGCCGGCCGCCCGGCCGCCCATCCAGACGAAGGGAAATTCCATCACTCGGGTGACGACGAGATCGGCTGCAAGCGAGCCGGCCGCGGTGGCGAACAGCACGGCCGCAAGGCCGATGAGAAGGTATTCGATCGCGTAGGCGGCGAGGAGCCGCGCGCGTGTTGCTCCGAGCGTCCTCAGGATCACCGCATCGTAGATGCGGAAACGCTGGCTGACGGCGAGCGCGCCGCCTAGCACCAGGGCCGCGGCGAGGAGCGTCACCAAGCTGGCGCCGCGCAGCGCCAGGAGGAGGTTGCCGACGATCCGGTCGACCGCATCGAGCGCGTCTTTTACGCGCACAGAAGAGACGGTTGGGAAAGCGTCGGCCAATGCCTTGACGAGCGCCGCTTCCTCCTTGGGCGTGCCGCCGTCGGCAAACGTCAGCGTCGCGATATCGGTGTGCGGCGCGCCGCTGAAAGTGCCGGGCGAAAACACCAGAATGAAATTGATGCCGAGGCTCTGCCAGTCGACCGCACGCAAATTGGCGATGCGGGCCGTCACATTGCGGCCGAGCACATTGACGGTGATGGTGTCGCCGGGCTTGAGGTTGAAGTCCTCGGCCGTCTTGCTTTCCAGCGAGACGAGCGGCGGTCCGGCATATTCGGCGGCCCACCATCGCCCGGCGACGAGGCGGGCGCCCTGCGGAACCGCGGTCGCGTAGGTGATGCCGCGGTCGCCGCGCAGCACCCAGGCCGATCTTGGCCGGGGCTTGAGGTCCTCGGCCTTGATGCCGTTGGCGGCGACGATGCGGCCGCGCAGCATCGGCACGCGCTCCAGATTGGAGCCCGGAGCCTGCGCGCGCACGAAGGCGTCGAAGCGGTCGGCCGCGGCCGATGCGATATCGAGGAAGTAGAACGAAGGCGCCTTTTCCGGCAGGGCCGTGGCGAACTGGCGATGCAGATTGCCGTCGATCTCGACCAGGGTCACGAGCAAAGAGAGGCCGAGGCCGAGCGAGAGCACGACGCTCGGCGTCAGGATGCCGGGCCGCGAAATATCGGCAAGGGCCAAACGCAAGAGAGTGGAGCGCGTCCGCGGCAGACGACGCGCCAATCCCGTCGTCAGCGCCGCGCCGAGCCGCAAAACGGCGAAAACGACAGCGGCGGCGGCGACGAAGATCGCCGCCAAGCGCCGGTCATAAGCGGCGAAGATCGCAAGCGCCGCGAGCGCGGCAACGATCGATCCGGTCGCAACCACGTAGCGGCGTCGCGGCCAGCGGCGCGCACTCGCAACCTGATCGCGAAACAGCATGGACACGGAAACGTCGTGCGCGCGGCCGAGCGGCCACAGCGCAAAGGCGAGCGCCGTCAGGATTCCGTACCCGACCGCCAGCGTCAGCGCCGGCGGATGGACCGAAGGCGCGATCGGAAATGGAATGACCGCGCCGAAGGCCGACGCCATTGCGAACGGCAGCGCTGCGCCGAGCCCGGCACCAACAAAGGCGGCGAACAGCGCGACCAGCACGATCTCCGAGCAATAAACGGCGAAGACAATGCCGCCCGTGGCGCCGAGCGCCTTCATGGTGGCGATCGCCTCCTGCTTGCGCGCGAGTTGGCTTGCCACCCCGTTTGCCACGCCGACGCCGCCGACAAGGAGCGCGGTCAAGGCGACGAGCGTGAGGAATTGGCTGAAGCGTTCGACGTTGCGTTCGAGCAGCGGCGCCGCCTTGCGGCGCGTGCGGATGTCCCATCCGGCGTTCGGGAACGTTTTCTGGGCCTGTTTTTCGACCGATGCCACCGTGGTGTCGCTTGAACGGGAGCCGGGCAGGCGCAGGCGGTAATGCCAGCGCACCAAGCTGCCGGGCTGGAGAAGGCCGCTCGCGCGCAGCGCCGCCTCGCTCATGAGCACGCGCGGCCCGAAGCCGATCCGGCCGGAAAGCCTGTCCGGCTCGCCCGTCAGCCTCGCGCGCAGCTCGACCGTGGCATTACCGATGGTGATCCGATCGCCGATCTTGAGATCGAGTCGTGAGAGCAAAGCGGGATCGACGACGGCGCCGAACGCCGCACGCTCGCGCGTAAACAGCGCCGCAAGCGGCATGGCCGGTTCGGTCGCGACGGCGCCGTACAGCGGATAGGCGGCATCGACGGCCTTGATCTCGACGAGCGCGGTTCGCCCGTCGGCGGTGCGCGCCATCGTCGGCAGCGTGGCCGCAACCGACACCGTTCCGCGCGCGGCGAGGAAGGCGCGCTCGCCGGCGTTGGCTTCGCGCTGGACGAGCGAAAAGGCGAGGTCGCCGCCGAGTATCGCGCCGCCCGCGCGGGACAGCCCGTCGGAAAGGCCTTGCGCAACCGAGCCGACCCCGGCGATCGCCATGACGCCGAGCGCGATGCAGGCGACGAAGACGCCGAAGCCGCGCAATCCGCCGCGCAGCTCGCGCCAGGCGAAACGCAGCGCCAGCGGCGTCATGAAGAGGCGATCCGACCCGAGTGCATGTGCAATATGCGATCGCAACGCGCGGCCAGCGCCGTGTCGTGGGTGACGAGCACGAGCGTCGTGCCTTGCTGGCGGTAACCGCGAAACAGAAGCTCGATGATGTCGCGTCCGGTTGACTCGTCGAGATTGCCGGTCGGCTCGTCGGCGACGAGGATCGCGGGATGCGGCGCGAGCGCGCGGGCGAGCGCGACGCGCTGCTGCTCGCCGCCGGACAGTTCGGCCGGATAACGGCCGAAGCGGCCGTCGAGTCCGACCGCCGCCAGTTCACATTCCGCGCGAATAAACGCGTCGCGCTCGCCCGCGAGTTCGAGCGGCACCGCGACGTTTTCCAGCGCGGTCATGGTCGGGATCAGGTGGAAGGCCTGGAAGACGATGCCGATGGTGCGGCCGCGAAAGCGCGCGAGCGCATCCTCGTCGAGTTTGTGCAGGTCCTCTCCGGCAACGACGACCGAGCCGCTGTCGGGTCGCTCGAGGCCGGTCATCACCATGAGCAGCGTCGATTTGCCGGAGCCGGACGGCCCGAGCAGGCCCACGGCCTCGCCGCCTCCTATATTCAGGTCGATGTCTCTGAGAATATGGACCCGGCCGGCGCCGCGGCCGAGCGACAGATTGACCCCGCTCAGCGCAACGGCGTCGCCGGCGAACGGACGCCCCGACGTGTCATTCATGTGTCCGGCTGACCCGCGCCTCCCACCGCCGCTTCGTGTCCGATCATATGGGTGGTGGAGAGGTCTCCGCCAAATCGCGCATGCGGCCGCTGCCGCTACGGTTTGGAGCATGGCGCTCACGGCCTCGACAGCCGTTCCGTCCGCGCGCGCGGAATCCCCGGTCAAGATCGTGGCGCTCGGCGATTCGCTGATCGCGGGCTACGGCCTGCCGGCCAAGGACGGCTTCGCGCCCCGCTTGCAAGCGGCGCTCGCGGCGCAAGGCATTGCCGCTGAGATCGAGAACGTCGGCGTCTCCGGCGATACCGCCTCCGACGGGCTGGCGCGGCTCGATTGGTCGGTGCCGCAAGGAAGC
>JASHRY010000262.1 GCA_030037105.1 Xanthobacteraceae bacterium | reverse complement strand
TGCCGGTGCGCTGGCGACACCCGCGCGCGACAGCGAAATCCGGCTGGAGTTCCTCGGCGTCTCCGTCAACCGGCTTATTCATCTCAACCTTGTCATTGCCGCGACGCTCGCCGGAATCGGCGGCGCATTGGCGGCGATCGCGGTCGAGCACGTCGATCCCGACATGTCGTACTGGACGACGTCCGGCGGTTTCGTGTTCGTGACCATCCTCGCCGGCGCCGGCTCCGTGGCCGCGGCGTTCGTCGGCTCGCTCCTGTTCGAACTCCTGAAATCGATCGCCTACGACGTCCTGCCGGGCACGTGGCAGATTTTTCTCGGCGCGGTATTGCTGCTCACCATCCTGTTCCTGCCCGGAGGCATCGGCTCGCTGTTCATGCGGCGGCGGCGGCCGGAGCCCGCATCATGAACGCGATGTCATGAGCGCGATCCTCGCCGTCCGCGGCCTGCAAAAGACCTTCGGCTCGGTAGTCGCTGCGCGCGACATCAATGTCTCGGTACCGCCGCTGCAGACCGTCGGTATCATCGGCGCGAACGGCGCCGGAAAAACGACGTTCGTCAACATGATCACCGGCCATCTGCGGCCGAGCAGCGGCACGATCGCCTTCTGCGGCCGCGACATCACCGGCCGCCCGTCGCGCGAGATCACGCAACTCGGCATTGCCCGCTCCTTTCAGATACCGCAGATCTTCCAATCGCTGAGCGTGTTCGAAAACATGTGCGCGGCGACCGCGATCGCCCACGCCGCTGGCGGGCTCCTGGCGCAATTGCTCACGCCCTGGCATGCGCCCGGCAGCATGCGGCAGGCCAAGGCGGCGCTCGAGCTGTTTTGCATCGCCCGCTACCGCGATACGCCGGCGGCGACGTTGCCGCAGGGCGTCCGCAAGCTGCTCGACATCGCCATGGCGGTCGCCGGTTCGCCGCGCCTGCTGCTGCTCGACGAGCCGACCAGCGGCATCGCCATCGAGGAGAAATTCGAGCTGATGGACGTGGTGATGTCGGCGCTGAAAGACCGCGGCATCACGGTGTTGTTCGTCGAGCATGACATGGACATCGTCGCGCGCTACGCCGACCGCGTGCTCGCCTTCTACGACGGCGCGGTGATCGCCGACGGGTCGCCGGCGCAGGCGTTGGCCGATCCGCGCATCCAGGAACTGATCAGCGGGCCGCAACTCAAGCCCGCGACGAACAACGCCGGTCATGCTTAGGATCGCCCATCTCGGCGTCGCGATCGGCGCCGTCGCCATCATCCGCGACGCGTCGCTCGAACTCGACGCGGGCGAGATGTGCGGGCTGATCGGCCGCAACGGCGCCGGCAAAACCACGCTGATGCGCGCGCTGATGGGCGCGCTGCCGGCGCGCGGCAGCGCCGCGCTGGACGGCGTCGATCTCATCCGCCTGCCGGCCTATCGCCGCGTCGCCCTCGGCATCGGTTACATGCCCGAGGATCGCCGGCTGGTGCCCGAGTTCACCGTGGAGGAGAACATCCGCCTGCCGAGCTGGACGACGAGGTTTTCCGGCGCCGACGCACGGCTCGATTGGATTTTCGGCATCATGCCGGAAGTTGAGCGCTTGCGCGGCAGGCGCGCGCTCGAATTGTCCGGCGGACAGCAGAAGCTGGTGGCGCTCGCCCGCGCCCTCATGGCCGGCCGACGCATGCTGCTGCTCGACGAGCCGTTCGAGGGGCTCGCGCCGGCGCTCGCCCGGCGGCTCGGCGAGGTGTTGGCGAGCCTCAAGGCGCAATCGGTTTCCGTGTTGCTCGCCGAATCGAACGAGGTCCACGTCGCCGATCTGCTGGCGCGCGCCTATCGCATCGAGCGCGGCGCGGTGACGCCGGCATAGGGAAGCTCGGCCGACGCTTTGCCAAGGCCGCCGCCGTCAGGTCGGCAACCCGGCTTTCGCCAAGCCCGCGGCAATGCGTTCGACATCCTCCGGCCTGAAGGGTTGCCGGGCGAAATGGTCCCTGAACGCGTATTTTGGATTGATCTCCTGAAGCTCGCGCCAGATGCGGCCGGCTTCCTCGACATCACCGAGATGACCGAGGGCGCAAGCGAGCATGGCGCGACTGAAATCCGTCTCCGGGACGAGCACGATCCGCTGCCGGAACAGAGCCGCCGCCGTTTCGTACTTGCCGGCAAGCAGATAGGCCATGCCGAGGAAGTGCAGATAGTGCGGGTTGAAAGCAGGATCGAGCCGCATGGCGCGTTCGATCATCGGAATCGCTTCCAGCGGCTGTCCCGAAAGGTTGCGGATATTGCCGAGGATGTTGTAGGCCGCGGCCAAGTTCGGGTTGAGGGAAAGCGCCCTGTCTACCGCGGACTTCGCCCGATCGAGATCCTTTTCGAAGACCGCCACCACGGCCGACACGCAGAACGCGAGCGGTTCGTTCGGGTCCTTCGCGATCGCCTGCTGCGCGTATTGTTTGGCAAGCCCCAGCGAACTGTCGGGATCGTCGCTCCAGCGATTCTGGTAGTCGAACACATAGGCAAAACCGAGACACGCATAGGCTTGCGAATAGTCGGGATCGAGCTCCACCGCCCGCGTGAAGAATTTTATCGATTGCGCGAAGGTCTCGCGATTCTTGGTCTTCCCGAGCATGAACTCGCGGCCGCGCAGGAAACAGTCGTAAGCGTCGACGTTGGAGGTGTCGGCGTCGGCAAGGCGCGCCTTCTCCGCCGGGCTGAGGGTTATTTTGAGCGCGTCGACAATTCGATGCGTGACATCGTCCTGAACCTCGAAGATGTCGGTCAAATCGCGATCGTAACGGTCGGCCCAGAGGTGCCCGCCGCTCGCGGAGTCGATGAGCTGCGCGGTGATGCGCACGCGATTGCCGGCGCGCCGGATCGAGCCTTCGAGCACCGCGCGCACGCCCAGCTCGCGGCCGATGCCGCGAACGTCGACCGAGCGCCCCTTATAAGCAAAGCTCGAATTGCGCGCGATCACCGTCAGGCTGCCGATCTTCGACAGATCGGTGATGATGTCTTCGCTGATGCCGTCGGAGAAATACTCCTGCTCCGGATCGCCGGACATGTTGGTGAACGGCAAAACGGCAATCGACGGCTTGTCGGACTGCGCCGAAGCCGGCGATGCCGGAGCGCGGCCAAGGCGGATGCCGTACACGCGCACCGGCCGCGCGATGTTCTTGAGCTGACGGTCGCCAAGGTCCTCATAAGAAAAATCCATTTTGCCGTCGATTTCTTCGTGCACCTTGCCGGAAACGCAAATGCCGCCCGGCTCGGCAATGCCCTCGAGCCGCGCCGCAATGTTGATGCCGTCGCCGAAGATGCGATCGTCGTCGTAGATGACGTCGCCGAGATTGATGCCGATGCGAAATTGCATGCGCCGCCCGGATTCGACGGCGGTGTTGCGCTCCGCCATCGTCCGTTGAATAGCGACCGCGCACTCGACCGCGTTCACGACGCTGGCAAATTCGGCCAATATGCCGTCGCCGGCGGTGTCGATGATCCGTCCGCCAAAGTCGTCGACCATCGGCAGCACGGCCGCCTGATGCCCCTTGAGGTCGCGCACGGTGCGCGCTTCGTCGGCGCCCATGAGCGCGCTGTAGCCGGCGATGTCTGCGGCCAGGATCGCTGCGAGCCGGCGCGACCGGCTTTCCGACATGGCGGTTCTCCGGATCGAAGCTGTCAAGTGTGGGGACACATAAGTGCGCCGCGGAAGATTACCACCCCGATCGGCCATGCCGGAACCAGATCATCGCCGGATTCACGACCGTTCCTGCATCGCCGCGCCTATCGTCCTCGGGCATGTCGCCGCGACCAACCGAGGTTGGCAAAGTCCTCATCCATCCTCGGAGCCCTTGCCGAGAAAGGTCATGAGCGCGGACATGTCCTGCTTATCTGCCGCGAAATCCGCGGCGATGCGCTCGTAGACATGCGCGGCGCCTTCGTAGAGTTCGCGCGCGGCAATATCGTCGCCGACGAAACCCGCGATCTCGCGCATTTCCGCGACCCATCGATAGGCCTTGGGCGGCATCGCGGGCAAAGTCCGCCGGTGCCAGGCGAGCATCTCCTTCTGGCTGAAGGAAAGCTCCGCGATGAGCGCCGCGGCGGAGCCGGCGCGCGTCGCCGCGAGCATCATCGCCGCGCCGATCGCCTGCGTGCCCTTGGTGATGCCGGCATAGGACATTTTCAGCGCCGAGGCCGCGCTTAAGGCTCCATCCAGCACGCGCACGTCGAGCCCATAGCGGCGCAGCGCGGCGAAGCGTGGCGCCGCGACGCCGGAGGCATAAAAGCGCGGGCCGGATATTCCGATCCGCGGCCCCCCTCCCTTGCCCGCTTGCGCGGGAAGATCGGGCGAGGGCGGCGGGCCGATGATGCCGCAATCGACGAAGGCGCACCCCGTCGGGGCGATCGCCGCGGCGACGCGCGCGACCGTCGCCAGATTGATGGCGTTGCAATCGACATAGACCGGCTTGCCGTTGCTGGCGCCGAGCGCCGGCACGAAACGCCGCGCCAGCGACAGCGCCTCACCCGGCGGCAGGATTGAAAGGATGAAATCGGCCGAAGCGATCTCTTCGTCGCTTGCCGCGGCCATGTCGGCCGCATGCGCCCGCGCCACGGTCTGTCGGCTGCGGCCGGCGAGCGAAGTCAGCACCCGGATACCGTGATCGGAGAGTCTTTTTCCGACCGCCGCGCCCATCGCGCCGGCCGCGATTATTGCGACAACAGGAGTCATGATGTCCTCGATGGTGGACCAAGGACCGATCATAACGTCATTCCGGGGCGCGGCGAGGGGGCGGGCCCCGGAATCCATATTCGCGGAACCGGACCCGTTGGCTTGGCCCCGGAATGCAAGCCGGAATCATACGGTCTCGCGCGCCCTTGTCGCGGGGCCGGCGCCATGTTGCAAGCGTCGGCGCAACGCCGCCGGGCGGCCGTCGGCGCTCTGCTGATAGAAGACGCTGTAGCGCGCCGCGGCCGCGGCGAACACGAGCGCGTCGGCGGGCTTCTTCACTTCGAATGAATCGAAACCTGCGCGCAGGAGAAACTGGAACTGATCGCGCAGCACGTCGCCGGTGGCGCGCAACTCGCCGCGAAAGCCGTAACGTTCGCGCAACAGGCGCGCCTGGCTGTAGGCGCGTCCGTCGCGGAATTTCGGAAAGACAAGGACGACGAGCGCAAGCGCGCTCAGCCACGGCTCCAATTCCCCGACCCGGCAGTCGTTCGGCCAGAGGATGCCGATCGCGGCGTCGCGCCGCGCGAGTTCGGTCGCGTCCGCGAGGAACCGTTCTCGCGGTACGATGACCGGTGCATCGTCCGGCATCGGCGCGTCGTCGAGGATGCGGACATAAGGGTCCTCGACGACACGGCCCGCCTTAACGAGCGGCATAGACGCGCTCCTTGAACGGCTCGATGCCGGCGCGTTTGAGCGTATCGATGAACAACTCGTCCGGGCGCTGGCGCAGCTCCATATAGGCCGCGGCAATGTCCTCGACCACGTCGGCCACTTGCGCGAAGGGGACCGCCGGGCCGATCAGCGCGCCGAGCGTGGCGTCTTCGTCGGCCTTGCCGCCGAGCGTGATCTGATAAAATTCCTCGCCGTTCTTGTCGACGCCGAGAATACCGATATGGCCGACATGGTGATGGCCGCAGGCATTGATGCAGCCGGAAATATTGATGTGCAGCCGACCGAGATCACGCGCCAGATCGAGATTGCGGAAGCGGCCGGCGATTTGTTGCGCCACCGGGATCGAGCGCGCATTGGCCAGGCTGCAATAGTCGAGCCCAGGACAGGAGATGATGTCGGAGACGAGACCGATATTGGGCGTGGCGACGCCGATCGCGCCGAGCGCGGGCCAGAGCGCGGGAAGGTCCCGCTGGGCGACGTGCGGCAGGACCAGGTTCTGCTCGTGGCCGACGCGGATTTCGCCGAATGAATAGCGCTCGGCAAGTTCGGCGATCGCCTCCATCTGCGCGGCAGTGGCGTCGCCCGGCGTGCCGCCTTCCGGCTTGAGCGAGAGCGTGACGATGGCGTAGCCCGGGACCTTGTGATTGGCGACCGCATTGTCCATCCAGGCGTCGAACGCCCGG